>NZ_JAMPKD010000019.1:0-130460 GCF_039961915.1 Trichocoleus sp. DQ-A2 | reverse complement strand
GGCTAGTCAGCCAAGGAATACCATTTTGGAGAAACGGGATAATTTTAGTGTTGACTAATACCTGATTCAACAGACCGTTTTCTGCATAAAGCCAGTTCCAAGCAATCCCCGCCACCACCATTGAAATGACTACAGGTGTGTAATAAGCTGCCCGAAGCCAGCTAATTCCACGTAGTTTTTGGTTAACCAGAATCGCTAGTCCTAGCGATGCCACAACTAAAATCGGCACTACAAAAATCAGGTAAAGCAGAGTATTCCACAGCGTCTGCCAAAACACTGTATCGGTCCACAGACGCCGAAAATTCTTAAAACCCACCCATTCTGGCGCTTGACCAATCAGAGTATATTCCGTAAAAGAAAGGTAAAACGCTTGTAAGGCAGGCCAGAAAACGGTTAGTCCCAAAAGCAACAAAGCAGGCAGCAAAAACAGATAAGGCGTTAATCTTTGTTTAGCGAAAATTCCATCTTTTGGCATCCAATGCTGCATATTAAAAAACTATTAGCAATTAGTAATTAGAAATCCTTCAATTAGCGATTCGAGTGTAGTCTATTTTACTGTTGTTGGAAACTTCAGGGTAGTTTAATATACACTAACCATCCTGAAAGGAGCAGCAATTCGCTGCCTCGCCGCAGCTGACAAGCTTTCTCCCAGCTTTACATTATTTCTGTAGGAGACGCCGAGAGTGGAGCGGTTAGAACCAGTTGATCTCGTTGATCTCAAGGAAAACATCAGGGGACTGGGAACACCGTTTGAAATGACTTATACGTTGCAGACAGAAGATGCATTACAAGAGTGCCCTGTTTCAACGGGACAATCCCTATCCGGAGTTCGTCCCCTTTCAACCCTGATGAGTAACTTACCTGGCATGGCCTACCGTTGCCGCAACGACCAGAGCTGGACAATGGAAGCGGTCAGCGAGGACTGCTATCAGCTCACTGGTTACTCTCCGTTTGAACTCATTGGCAACCGAGAAATCTGCTATGCCCAACTGATTCATCCCGACGACCGAGAGCAGGTGTGGAACGCCATACAAGCCGCTGTGCAAGAATATAGACCCTTCCAGCTTGTCTACCGCATCATCACAGCGGCGGGAGAAGAGAAATTTGTCTGGGAACAGGGTTGTGGAGTTTTCTCCCAATCGGGAGAACTGCTGGCGCTGGAGGGCTTGATCATGATTTCAATCCCTAATCGGGATTTAGACCCCCGCCCCGCTAACACTCTACACCCCTTTGCGAATACGTCTATTGACGTATCTGAGCGCCAGCGGGCTGAAGAAGAAATTAAACTGTTGCAAATCCTAACCCAGGCAATTAGTGCTGCGCCTGATTTTCACACTGCACTTTCAGTCGCGCTACGTCAAGTGTGTGAAACGACCGGCTGGAATTTTGGTGAAGCTTGGATACCCAGCTCAGACGACACAGTTTTAGAATGCAGTCCGGCTTGGTACAGCAGCACTTTAGAATTAGAGGTTGAAACGTTACAACAGTTACAGGTTGAAAGGTTGAAACTGGAAGGTTTAAATCAACCTGCTAACTTTCAATCGGCTAACCTGCAATCCAACACTAAGCTGCAATCAGAACTGCCCCTAACCCTGAGCGAGTTCCGGCGGCAGAGCGAAATGTTGAAGTTTTCACCGGGAATTGGGCTACCGGGACGAGTTTGGTTATCCAAGCAGCCAGAGTGGATTCCCGATGCTTCGATTGAGCCGCCCCCATTTTTTATCCGGACTCAGTTCGCCAGAAATTGTGGACTCAAAGCGGGATTTGCCGTGCCGATTCTCTCTAAAGATCGGGTAGTGGCAATTCTCACTTTCTTCCTGTTTGAATCTCGCCAGAAGGACAAGCGACTGGTTGAGCTGGTGTCAGCAGTAGCAGCGCATCTGGGAACCGTGATGCAGCAAAAACAAGCGGAAGCTGCCCTGAGGGAAAGCCAGCGCCGTCTGGCAAGTTTGATTGACTCCTTGCCAGGGATTGTGTTTTCTTGTGGAAATGACCCAGCGTGGTCGATGACTTACATTAGTGAAGGTTGCTTTAAGCTGACTGGGTATCACAGTGAAGAATTGATTGGCGATCGCGCGGTGTCTTATGATTCCATTACTCATCCTGAAGATTTACCCAAAGTTTTAGAAGCGATCGCTACGGGAATCACGCTTCTGAAACCTTATGTTGTGGAATATCGCATTCTTACCAAATCAGGTGTAGAAAAATGGGTTTGGGAAAAAGGAGCGGCAGTTTGTGACAGCGCCGGTAAAGTTCTCGGACTCGAAGGCTTCATCACCGATATCACCGAGCGCAAGCGGACAGAAGAGGCTCTACAGCAAGCGGAAGCAAAATATCGCAGTATCTTTGAGAATGCAATTGAGGGGATTTTCCAGACAACGCCCGACGGACAGTATATTAGTGCCAATCCCGCTCTGGCACGCATTTATGGATATGAGTCTCCGACAGAACTGATGGCGCGTCTGACGGATATTAAGCAGCAACTATACGTTGATCCGAACCGGCGTGCTGAGTTTACGCGCCTGTTGCAAGAACACGATGCCGTTTCAGAGTTTGAGTCCGCGGTTTCCCGCCAAGATGGCAGCATCATTTGGATTTCGGAAAATGCCCGTGCGGTGCGCGATTGTGAAGGTAAGCTGCTTTACTACGAAGGCACGGTGGAAGATATTACCGAGCGCAAACGGGCAAAGGAGCATCTGCGGGAGCGGGCGTTTTATGATATCTTAACCGGCTTGCCCAACCGAGCTTTGTTCATGGAGCGCCTCAGTCAAGCGGTGGAGCGAGCCAAACAGTGTCAAGATTTTCAGTTTGCGCTGCTGTTTGTAGATTTGGATGGCTTCAAAAAAGTGAACGACAGTTTGGGGCATCTGGTTGGGGATAAATTATTGGTGGCGTTAGCGGAGCGGCTGCTTCGCTGCGTCGCTCGCCGTCTCGAAACCTGCGTGCGTGCTGAAGACATCGTCGCTCGTTTGGGGGGAGATGAATTTACCCTGCTTTTGGAAGCTATTGACGACCTGAGTCACGCCACCAGCATCGCCGAACGAATCAACCGAGAACTGATACCGCCTTTCTATCTCGACGGACACGAAGTTTTTACTGCCGCAAGTATTGGCATTGTTCTCAGCAGCGGCTACGATCGACCTGAAGACCTCCTGCGCGATGCCGATACAGCCTTGTATCGTGCCAAAGCGCTAGGAAAGGGACGGTATGAGGTGTTTGACCAAACGATGCACTCAAGTGCCCGGTGAAAGGAAATGATTCCCGGTCTTCCTTTCTCCAGCGGAGGGGGGTGGGGGGATAGAGATGGTTCCCAATCAATTTTTATAATTGAGATGCTGCTGTTGCAGTTGAGCGCAATTACAAATTTGGGTATCCATTTAACAAAACCTTTTAGAAAATTTTGGATGGTAGATTTCGGATTGAGGTTGAATTCGCAAGGGAACTAAAGGCGATCGCGTACAGCCCTTTGGGCATGAAAACAGCGAAGCGAGGCGTTAGCCTAGCGCTGAAAGAGTCAGTTCGCGTCTCTACCAAATTGAGAGTTGGAAAAAATTAAACCTAGCAGCATTAAGCAAAATTGTTATAAACGGTCGCATCAACGCTGTTGCGACTCCTTTGGGAAAACAGCAGATGTATGAACTGGCAATTCCCTGAAAAGTCCAAAATTCAAAGTTTAAAAGTAGAAGAAAAAGAAAAAGAAAAAAAATCCTTTATTGCTAATTTTGCTTTTTTCTTTTTTCCTTCTTTAATCGTTGCAAGTGGTTTGGTGCTAGGGATTTGGCAACCACTGGAACAGCTTGCTTATCGGGGTTTATTCCGCCTCCGGGGAACGATGCCTTGGGATGAACGGGTGGTGTTGATTGACATTGATGATGCCAGTTTAAAGGAACTGGGTCGCTTTCCTTGGCCTCGCAAGCAATACACCCAGTTGCTGAATCAACTGTCCGCAGCAGAGCCTAGTGTGGTGGTATTGGACGTGCTGATGCCCGAAAGTAGTCCGGAAGATGCACAGATGGCGGCGGCGATGGAAAAAGTGGGTCAGGTGGTGTTGGCGCAGGGGTGGGATCGGACAAATACCCCTTTGCGTCCAACTCTAGAATTGAGTAAAAGCGCGATCGCAATCGGACATATTGCCAACCACAAGGATAGCGATGGTTTAACTCGCCAAGTTGTACCGCAACTTGAAGGCGTGCCTCTTTTAAGCATCGCGGCTTCCCAGGTTTATTCACTGGTGAAAGAGCCGGTAAAACTCCCACCGATGAATCAACCGCTGCTCGTGAACTGGCCCGGTGAGGTGCTTCAGGCACCGCACTATTCCTTTGTTTCAGTCCTTCAGGGGAAAGTTCCTGCCTCGGCATTCAAGGGAAAGATTGTGATGGTGGGCGTCACAGCAGCCGCTCTCGATCCTCTAAATACTCCGTTTGACGGTCATCCACCCGCGAGTGGAATTCACCTGCACGCTACCGTTCTGAATAATCTCTTGCAACAAAACTTTCTGAAAGCCCCAGACCCCAAGTGGATTCTGGTTTTCCTGTTGCTGGGCGGGCCAATGCTTGGCTTCACGCTCAACCGCTATCGGGCCAGACACCAGCTGATTGCAGTCGTTAGTCTTTGTAGCGGCTGGGTCATTGTCAGTGTAGTGCTTTTGCGGGTGGGTTACTTGATGCCGGTCGTGTCACCCGTGGGATTATTTTGTTTAACGGCAGCGAGCTTGAGCATCCAAGAGCGTCTGCGAATGAAAGCGCAGCTTCAACACATTGAGCAGCAGCAGCAGCAACGGCAACTTTATGACTCGCTGACGGGTTTGCCCAATCGAACCTTATTTATGGAGCGGTTGGAGGTTGCCCTAGAACGTACCTATCAGTTTGAAAATTATCTATTTGCGGTACTGTTTGTGGATCTCGACCGATTTAAGGTGATTAACGACAGCTTGGGGCATACGGTCGGAGATAAACTACTCGTCGCGATCGCTCATCGGCTCTGTACTCTGATGCGCCCCAGAGATACAGTGGCACGTCTTGGCGGAGACGAGTTCACGATCCTGCTGGAGGAGATTCAGCAACTGGGTGACGCGACCCGCGTTGCCGAGTCAATCCACGAAGCCCTCGCATCCCCTTTTTACCTTGATGGACATGAAGTATTCGCCGCCGCCAGTATTGGCATTGCCCTGAGCCGGAGAGCCGGAGAGCCGGAGAATCGGAGAGTGGGACAGGATGGTAAGACAATTCCCTTCCTCACGCCTTCTACCGTTCCTTCACCCAACACTCAAAAGGGGCAAGAACCCGTACTTAACCCGGAGTGGGACTTGCTGCGCGATGCCGACATTGCCTTATCTCAGGCAAAAATAATGGGGAAAGGGCGTTATGCAGTGTTCCACACGACTTTGCATGCACGCGCGATCGCACTTTTACAATTAGAAACCGACCTGCGTCTGGCAATTGGGGCTTTATCTAAGGAAGGTTTTGAGTTCTCCGTTTTGAGTTCTCCTTTACAAGATGAAAATTCAAAACTCAAAACTCCAAACTTAAAACTTTTACCTAACTCTGAGTTTCGGGTTTACTACCAGCCTATCGTGTCCCTCTCAACCGGCAAAATTACTGCCTTTGAGGCACTCGTGCGCTGGCAGCATCCCAAGAGAGGATTAGTTTCCCCGCTTGAGTTTATTCCCGTTGCAGAAGAAACCGGACTAATGGCGCAACTGGATTGGTGGGTATTGCGCGAAGCCTGCTGCCAGATGCGTGCTTGGCAAGAAAGATTCGTTCAGAATAGTGAACCCTCAACATCCAACTATGAACAATTAACAATTGGCGTAAATCTTTCTGCGATGCAGTTTGCCCAATCTGACATGGTTCAGCAGATCGATCGAATTGTTCGGGAGACTGGTTTGGAAACTCGCAGTTTAAAGCTAGAGATTACTGAAACTTGCTTGCTCGAAGATGCCGATGCCGTAACCGCTATGCTTGAGCAGCTCAGAGCCTTGGAAGTGAAAGTGGGAATTGACGACTTTGGCACCGGCTATTCTTCCTTGGGGCGTCTGCATTGCTTACCAATTGATACCTTGAAAATTGACCGCTCCTTTATTAGCGGCATGGGAGATGAGGAAAATCGCTGGGAAATTGTCCAGACAATTATGACGCTGGCTCACAATCTGGGGATGGATGTGGTTGCCGAAGGTATCGAAACCGCAGAGCAGATGCTTCAGCTCAAGCGGCTGCAATGTGAATATGGCCAGGGATACTTTTTTTCTAAGCCGGTAGATGCACCGGCAGCTGAGGCGTTATTGGCAGCACAGCCGCAGTGGTGATAAAAATCAAAAATTGCCTCAAATCGGCAAGGCAATATCAGCCGTTGAAACTGGGAAAAATTTGAGAGTTGAAATAGAATTCCAACATCTCAAATCTCAAATTTAGGGAGAGTCGCTGGGGTGGTTGTAGCTGGAAACAGCTGCTCTGAGATTACCTTTGTGTTCTGCAAGGAGGCGATCGCCTTCTTGCTTCTCCAAACCCGTCCAATGCATCAACAACGCTAACTTGACAGAACGCCCACTTTGCTCCAGCAAATATCCAGCGTCTTCTCGATTTAAATCCGTGAGGTCTTGCAGCATTCGCAGGGCGCGATCGTGCAATTTTTTATTAGTAACGGCGACATCTACCATGCGATTGCCGTAGACTTTGCCCAGCTTCACCATCACGCCGGTGGAGAGGATATTTAAAGCCATTTTAGTGACGGTTCCGGATTTCAGTCGCGTCGAGCCTGCCACTACTTCTGGCCCTACAATTAGGCGAATATCTAAATCTGCATCGATGGTAACTTGTTCGGCTGGGACACAGGCAATCAAAATCGTGGTTGCACCCCGCTGACGTGCCGCTTGGATTGCACCGTGGACAAAAGGTGTTGTTCCCCCGGCGGTGATGCCGACAACGACATCGAGATGGGTAATCTGCCGAGTTGCGATCGCAGATGCCCCGTCTTCATCTTTGTCTTCTAAATCTTCTGAGCTGCGGATTAACGCCCCCGCACCCCCGGCGATAATCCCTTGTACCAGTTCTGGCGGCGTACAAAAGGTGGGCGGGCACTCGGCTGCATCCAAGACGCCCAGACGCCCGCTCGTGCCAGCTCCCACATAAAACAGGCGTCCCCCGTGACGTAACGCCTCAGCCGTCTTATCGATTGCTTCAGCGAGCTGAGTTCTGGCGATTGCGATCGCTGCTAGCGTCTGAGCATCTTCCTGATTGAACAAATCTACCAATTCCAGAGAACTCATCTGGTCGAGATTCTGGCTATTGGGATTAACCTGTTCTGTTAAAAGATGTCCCCGCTCCTCCAGATTCTTCATCCTCGATCCTTCATTTTTTTTATCGTTCATCCTGCCAAGAAAGCGCCGCTATGGGTTACGCGATCGCTAACATCCTCGATCCTTTCATAACAGTCCTTCTAATTGACGGCGAATTCTGTCTAGATCGGAAACTTCCGCTTGCGGAGCATCTGGTTTCCAGTCTGTTTCCTCCAGATTCGTTTCTGGCGGAACCAGAAAAAGACGTTCCGCATCTCCTTCGGGAACAAATCCCTCCGGAATTAGCTTGCACTCGTAACCTGCACCCTCGCAAAATGCCTCGACTTCCTCTGCATCGATGGCTTCAACACTGGGACTGAGAAAATCTTGGGCTTCTAGCAGCATCGCATAGCGAGTCGCATCGTCTTCTGATTCAAACATGAGTATCCAGTTGCGATCGCCAATCTGAATCGAGTGAATCCCCTCGTTGTCAGTCCGAGGATTAAATATTAAAACGAATACGCGCCTAGATGTAGTCATCGTTTTTTATCCATTCTTAACTTAGGATATCTAACTGGCTTCCCTGATATCACGTCTAGTTGCTCTTCCTTTGCTAGCTAGCGATGCGGAGCAATAAAGACTGAGGGAAAGAGAAATTCAAGAGAGAAGATTCAAATGAAATTGCGAGGAAATCAGCAAAAAAGCTAAATTACCCCCAACCAATAGATGTTAAGACATTTCAGCTCGCCATAGATATCCTTTCCTAGCTCAAGCAACTCGACCGTAACGGGCAGTCACAGGATGATGGGGATTTTCTTGATTGCATAACCACGCCCACATCTGATCGCCCAAGCAGAAATGCCACCACTCGTTGGGATGACGGCGAAACCCAGCTTGGAGCATCACATCATTTAACAGCTGCCGATGAGAATGATACTGCTGTTCTACTGGCAGGATGCTATTGGCATAATAATCGGGATGCGATCGCGCTGAGATTTCATCAATTTCTCCCCCCATATCTATCGTCTTGCCAGTATTGTCTACTAAGGTGATATCCACCGCCGCCCCCGTACTGTGAGGCGGTGGCGTTGCTGGATCGAGGTTGGGGGGTGCCCAAAATTGATAAACTATCTCCCAAATTGCTTGACGCTGAGCTTCTGTTAACTCAATCAAGTTTAAACCTTGAGCCTGAACCACTTCAGCAAAGGTGTAATCTACCATGAATTGCTGGACTTCCACGGGTCGATAGGCATCAAAGAGATCGATCCGCCAATCTGGATTCGTGACAGCTAACTGGTGTTGGGCGGCAATTAGGGATTCGAGGACACCCTGACGGAGATAATAAGGTGAGCGATCGCCATAAGTCGCACCCAATTTTTCATAAGGATGGGGAGAGACAACCGCAAATTGTTCCAAAGGAATGGCAGTGAGCGGCTCACCACACTCTACAATTACAATCTGCTGATAAGGTTTCATATTCCGCTCTTTCAGACTGACCCTATTTTGCCGTCTGGCGTGAAATATTCAAAATATGCAGTATTTTTATCAGTAGTTTTAGACAAGTTTAATCGACGCTTCAAAATAACGAGATAAAAAGATTTAAAAGCTAAATATCTATATCAAACTTAGAAAATAATTATTAATAAAAAATTAACAGTGCTAGAATCTACAATAACAATCTTAATTCATCCCTTAAAATCTTCTTTCTTTTCTTTCTTCGCGCCCTAAGCGCTAACGCGCAGGCTACGCCAACGCGACTTCGCGGTTCATCAAAAAATTGCTGTATCTAGCGTAATCTTGATAGTTGATTTCCGCAATACCTAAACTTCTGTCATCCCCTCTAAGTCGATGACTAATTCTAGGGGCTGGATGTCTCCCCATGTTTCGCTAATGAATTTCTGAGTAGCCAAGGCGAGTGGAGAGCTAGATTCATGGAATGTTTCGCTAGCTTTGCTTAAATCTTTTGCCTTTTGATACAAAATTAAATAGTCCCCATCTTGGCTGCGTTCGAGAAAGATGGATTCTATAATAACTCCTTCGTTCCTCAGCAATTCCCGCACTTCATCCAATTGATTGTTCAAGTTCTTGAGCCAACCAATTACAGGGAGGGTCAATCCTGGCTTAATCCGAATTTTTAAGCATTGGGTTTCCGCCATTAACTTGCCCTTTATGGATGGATAAAATTGAAAAATTACCGAATTGCGTATTGCGTGTTAGGTTGCTTATTCGTTTTACAGAAAGTTTGCTGTAACCCTCTTAATTCCCGCGATTCTTGCTTCACCTGACCAGACATTGCAGCTGTCTGTAAAGCCATGAAAGCGTTGAAGTCTTCCAGACCATACTTAGTTCTTAAAAGCTGTCGCAGTTGATTTTCTGCTGCAATGGTTAAATAACCTGTTGCCAGAGCCTGTTGTACAAGGTCGCGGATCAGAGACATATTCACCCCTCAAAAAATTTTAGATTGACAATATGACCCGGAAAACTAAGTAGCTATCAGCTATTGCCAGAAAAACTCAGTGTTGTTAACCATTTTTTTGATAAACTTGCGCGATCGCGCAAGTTTATGTGTTTCTGGTTTGACTAATCGCGAATCGCATAAACTTCTAGCACTTCGCAATTCAGATGCTGACTATTAGACCGGCTTTTAGATAAGTCATACTGTTAATCTGGCAGACTCGATAAAGCTTTTACTCCCCAAAGGGCAATAAAAGTTTCTTAGTTAGTGTAAAAGAGATAGGGTCAATATACCTCATCCTTTGGACTCACCCGATCGGGTGATTTTCTCTATCGCTAGCATGGCTCGCGCGTTGCACTAGAGCTAGGGCGAAGTTTGGTGCTTGCGACCTGCACTTCCTCCCGTTGACTTACCCGACTGGATGATTATAGAAAAGCCACAAGGCGCGATCGCCTAAATTTATTTAGTTTCTTTTGCCGTGGGAGTCGCTGCGGGTGGCACTGGATCGTAACCGCCCGGATGGAAGGGATGGCAGCGCAAGATGCGCCGAATCGCCATCCAGCCGCCGCGCCAAGCGCCAAATCGCTCGACTGCCTCCAAAGCATACTTAGAACAAGTCGGCTGAAACCGGCAGGCTGGGGGAAATAGGGGAGAAATCAAAACTCGGTATCCCCGAATTAGCCAAATTAGTAATATTTTCATTACTGTGTCCTGAATCTAATAGATTGGTAAGGAGAGCTTTTTTTATAATTCAATCTTTGCTTAAATCCGTGTTGTGGTTAGAATCAATTCCGGATCTATGGCTCCACATTGGGTTAGTTGGGGCTTGCCTGGGCATTCTTGTGTTACTGGCAGAAGGGCTGCATCGCTACACTTCTACCGAACCGGAAAAGGTGCGGAAGGTGGTTCACATTGGCACGGGCAATGTGATTTTGCTTGCCTGGTGGCTGAACCTTCCCGCTTGGGTGGGGATTACGGCTTCGATTTTCGCGAGTGCAGTGGCTCTTTTGTCATACAAATTTCCGATCCTCCCAGGCATTAACAGCGTTGGGCGCAAGAGCTGGGGGACATTTTGCTATGCCCTCAGTATTGGCATTTTAATCGGTTGGTTCTGGCCTCTAAACCAACCCCAATATGCAGCACTGGGAATTTTGGTGATGACTTGGGGGGATGGCTTAGCTGCTCTCATTGGTCAACGATTTGGTAAGCATCGCTATGAATTTTGGGACATCCGTAAAAGTTGGGAAGGCTCGCTGACGATGTTCCTGGTTAGCTATGGGGTTAGTAGCTTAATTTTCCTAGGAGTCCAGGGCAATATCTGGCAAACGTGGGTAGTGCCGATTTTCGTTGCTTTCTTCGCGACTGTCTTAGAAGCGTTCTCCTGGTTCGGCATCGACAATCTGACGGTTCCTGTAGGCAGTGCCGCGATCGCTTTTTTCTTGACTCAGCTGCTTTTACTTAGCTAACACCTTTGATAACTAGCAAACAGTTAGTTTGGTTGCAATATCCGTAGAATCCCAGATTACAAATTTTCTGCTTCCATTAAGATAGTTGAAGAAGCCTATCTAGGGACATACTCCCGCTTTATTCAATTTATCTCCAAAGATGGATGTCAATGACTTTTTTTAATCCTGCTGAACCGCTTGTCCGTAGCAAACAGGAAGCCCTTGATTTTCAGGATCGTCAGGGGCTTTTACGTATTCACTTGCAAGTTGGAAATAAAACGCTGATTTCAAGCTTTTATTCTCGAATCGATCAGGCGTTTATTGTTTGGGGTTGGATTACCGCTGCAATTTTTATCAATGCTCAGTTTTTACCTGTTAGCTGGTACGTGCAAGCGATGTTTTGGTCAGCACTTACCTTAGTCGGTACGGTGGGGATGGTGGTGTTGACTCACTTTTGGGTGAAAGTAGAACGCCTGCGCTGGCTGCTTTATAGCTGGGTTGCACTGATGTTATTCGGGATGGTGCTAACTGACTTGGGTATTTTTCTGGGTTGGGGGTTGGTGCTGATGAACCTGTGTCAGTTTTGGCTGGGTTTAAGTACCATTGGCTACTTTTTTACGGGGATGGGAATGCGATCGCGTACTTTCCTGATTAACGGGTTTGTTCATCTATTGGGCATTGGGATCTTGCCTTATGTCGGAGGCTGGCAATTTCTCACCACGGGTCTTGTAATGGCGGGGACTTTACTGCTATTGGCAGGAGTGCAGTGGGATATGCGATCGCCCATCGATTATGACGTATTAACCCCCGAACAAAAGCAGTTTAATCAGGAACAACATCAGCTACGTCAAATGAGTATTTAGAACTTTAAATAAGCTCTAACTTTTGTATTAAATTCCGTACAATTTTATAGAACGCTTGCCACGATAGAACTATGCAATATTCGGTGCGTGAATTTTCCTCATCCACCGAATATTGCCCGACCATAGCAGGCGTTTTGCTGTTTGTCCTGCGAATTGCCCCACTTAGGAGAACGGCGTCTAGGCGGCGAGTGGTCATTCATTGCCCATTCTCAGGATATGGGCTAACCAAGCCAGTTGAGCGCCAGTTGAGCGTTAAGTAGTGGTACAGGGTTTTTGTCGTTTCCCCTGCTTTGCAGCCACCAAAGGGATGTTAAACCATCCAACAGAGCAGTCTGAGGTGACTGACACATTAAAAGACGTTCTGGCGGGACTTTTTAGCCATATCAGAAGAATAATTTTTAAAATCATTTCATAAAATTTGGTGGAGAAAGAGGCTCTTTCTCCACCAAATTTCTTATTTTTGACTCCAACGATATAGAAAAAAGCATTTAGGCTGGCTACCAATCTTCTCCGCGATGTTCTCTGAACGGTTCTCCTGTAAAGGGCTGCACGCCAGTTACCGGATATGCATCGTCACTCAGTCCAAAGATGCGAGCGATCGCGCCAGAAAAATATTGGATGATATTGTCAAACGTTCGGGTAAGACTCATATCTTTACTCTCCAGATTCCTTTGGGGATTCGATGAAATGTATATTAGTCTTTGATACTTTTATTATGAATATGGCTGGATAGTTTGAGGTAATTTGCAATACTTGTTTGATTAGGTTTGCAATACTTTGCTTAGACTTAAGTCGGCAGTTAGTTTACTTAAGATTTCTAAATACTTTTAAATTCATTTAGATTTTGCACAATTAACGCAAGAAACTGATGGTTGGTGGTTAAGGGCGAATGGGCAACGCCGCCATGCTCTCTCCTGTGTCTTTTTGGCATCAACTGCCCTTTTCTGTAGCTTTTGCGTCAAAATACTATTAAGAATAATGTATATAACCTAAGAATGACCTGAAGATGGCAATAAAGCTCTCTTCAGAAACCATCTTCTTGAAGAACTCATCAAAATGCCTTGACACTATTATGGTGAATATTACTATAATTAGAGAACCCACACTTGCTAGGAAGCAAGACTATGAGAACTTCCGTGGACGGACTTGTAAAGCATCCTGCTAACCTGCTTCAGGAGCCGGTTAGGGTAGAAGATCGGGAACTCGCGATCGCTTCTGAAGATTACAGTCTCTTAACCGACCTGTATCAGCTGACAATGGCAGCTTGCTACACCGGCGAAGGTTTAGATCAAACACGGGCAAGCTTTGAGCTATTTGCGCGGCGTCTACCCGCTGGCTTTGGCTATTTGATTGCGATGGGGTTGGAACAGGCGCTGGACTATCTGGAGAAATTCCGCTTCAGTCCCAGCCAGATAGCGGCTTTGCAAGCGACCGGAATTTTCGATCGGGCACCAGAGCGTTTTTGGTCGCTCTTAGCAGATGCTCGGTTCACCGGCGACGTTTGGGCAGTTCCAGAAGGAACCGCCGTGTTCGCCAACGAGCCGCTGCTGCGGGTGGAAGCCCCCCTTTGGCAAGCTCAACTGGTGGAAACCTACCTGCTGAATACGATTAATTATCAAACTTTGGTTGCCACGCGGGCGGCGCGGATACGGGATGTCGCGGGGCCAGAAGCGACGCTGCTGGAATTTGGCACCCGGCGCGCTTTTAGCCCCCAAGCGTCTCTGTGGGCAGCCAGGGCGGCATTGGCGGCTGGATTGGATGCGACTTCTAATGTACTGGCGGCGATCAAGTTGGGTCAAAACCCCAGCGGGACGATGGCTCATGCTTTGGTGATGGCGCTGACAGCAACTGCTGGGAGTGAGGGAGAGGCTTTTACCGCCTTCCATCGATATTTTCCGGGTGCGCCGTTGTTGATTGATACCTACGATACAGTTGCCGCTGCCCAAATGCTGGCAGAAAAGATCGATGCAGGAGAAATGCAATTGTCTGGGGTGCGGCTAGATTCTGGCGATTTGGTAGGGTTATCCAAACAAGTGCGATCGCTCTTACCGGATGTTCCCATCTTTGCGAGTGGCGATTTGGATGAGTGGGAAATTGCCCGATTGCAAGCAGAGGGTGCTTGCATTGATGGTTATGGACTGGGAACTCGATTGGTTACAGGAACCCCAGTTAATGGAGTGTATAAACTGGTTGAAATTGATGGCATTCCTGTAATGAAACAGTCGAATGGCAAGTTAACTTATCCCGGTCGCAAGCAGATTTTTCGCTGCTTTGAGGGCAATTTGATGAAAGGAGATCGATTGGGATTGGTGACGGAAAGTCCGCAGTTTGAGCAGCCTTTGTTGCAGCCGATGTTTAAGCAAGGCGAACGGGTGTTTCTACCAGAATCTTTAACCCAAATTCGAGAACGAACTGCAATTTCGGTAGGGAGTTTACCAGCGGAGACTCGTCAATTGGATTCGCCTGTGTCGCCGTCGGTGGAGGTTTCAGATGTACTGCTGGAGTTGATGGAAAAAACTCGTCGCGCTGCTTAAGGGATTTGGGAACGAACCGCAAAGACGCCCTAGCGAAGCCATGCGCGTTAGCGCTATAGAGCGCGAAGAAAGAGGAAAGAAGAGGAAGTAAGAGGAAGTAAGAAAATAATGAGAATTGCTTTGTTTGGTACGAGTGCTGACCCGCCAACTTCTGGGCATCAAGCGATTTTGAAATGGCTGTCGCAACACTATGATTGGGTGGCGGTTTGGGCTTCAAATAATCCGTTTAAATCGCATCAAACGCCGCTAGAACATCGCTCAACAATGCTACGGTTGCTGATTGAGGAAATTCATCCGAGTTGCCACAATATTGGGCTGTATCCGGAATTCAGTAGCCCTAGAACTCTGGAGACGGTGCAGAAGGCTAGGCAATGCTGGGGGATGTCGGCAGATTTTACCGTCGTCATTGGTTCGGATTTAGTAAACCAGATGCCGCGTTGGTATAGAGTTGAAGATTTATTGCAGCAAGTGCATCTACTTGTGGTGCCTAGACCAGGATATGCGATAGATGACTCTGATTTGGAAGCGCTGAGGCAACTAGGGGCGCAGATTGCGATCGCTGACATCAAACCACCGGCGGTTTCTTCCACAGCTTATCGTGAGAATGGCAACAGACAAGCCTTGACGACGACCGTTGAGGACTATATTCATAGAGAACGTTTATACGAATGCGAGGACGCAGCTCGAAAAAGATAGGTTATTCGGTAAAAAAACCGGCATTAGCGGATTTTAAAGTCGGAGTCGATAACGTGATTTTCTCAGTCGATACGGCGCAAAACCGACTATTAGTTTTGTTAGTAATGCGGCAGGACGAACCTTTTTCCGATCGGTGGAGTTTACCCGGTACTTTAGTGCGGCAAGGGGAATCTTTAGAAGATGCCGCCTATCGGATTTTGGCTGAAAAGATTCGCGTGAAAAATCTGTACCTAGAGCAGTTATACACCTTTGGCGGGCCTGGAAGAGATCCGAGAGAATGCGAAGAAAGTTACGGGGTTCGTTATCTTTCGGTCAGTTATTTTGCTTTGGTACGGTTTGAAGAAGCGGAATTAATTGCCGATGGGGTTAGTGGAATTGCCTGGTATCCTTTAGAGCAAGTGCCACAATTAGCCTTTGACCATCATAAAATCTTAGAGTATGGTCATCGGCGTCTGCGAAATAAATTGGAATATAGCCCAGTCGCCTTTGAAGTGTTGCCGGAGTTGTTTACTTTGAGTGACTTGTATCAACTTTACACGACCGTTTTAGGTGAAAATTTCTCGGATTATTCTAATTTTCGCGCCCGACTCTTGAAGCTGGGTTTTCTTTACGATACCAAAGTCAAAGTCTCGCGAGGGGCGGGGCGTCCGGCGAGTTTGTATCGATTTGATGCTGAAGCGTTTGCTCCGTTTAAGGATAAACCGTTGGTATTTATTTAAACGCAAAGGTAGCGCTGTCGCGCCGCTTCGCTAACGCAAAGGTTCGCGCAAAAGTTCGCTAAGTTAAAAAAACAATTTAATTTTATCTTCCTTTTCGTTACTCTGCGTTACCCTTTGCGAACCTTTGCGTTAATCATAAAAAATCAGATAAGGAAAGCCAATTATGAAACAAACCAAAGATTGTTCAAATATTGAAGAAATTCGTCAGGAGATTGATAAAATTGACCGCCAAATTATCGCAGTTTTTGGTAAACGATTTGAATATGTAAAAGCGGCGGCAAAGTTTAAAACAGACGAAACCAGCGTGAAAGCTCCAGAAAGGGTTAAGTCGATGTTGCAGCAAAGACGCCTTTGGGCTGAAGAACAAGGCTTAAATCCAGATGTAATTGAAAAGCTATATCAAGATTTGGTTAATTATTTTATGGATGAAGAATTAAAACATTGGCAATCTAAATCCTAATTGCTGCGATTGAAAAATTAGTTTAAATAATCAGAACGACGCAGGTGATAACTGAATATGAAAATTGCGATCGCTCAACTCAACCCCACAATTGGCAACCTCACCGGCAATGCCCAACAAATTCTAGAGGCGGCAAGACAGGCAACTCAGCAAGGTGCCCGTTTGTTGCTGACGCCGGAACTCTCTTTGTGCGGCTATCCGCCACGAGATTTGCTGCTGAATCCCGGCTTCGTCGAGTCTATGGCAAGGGTGTTGCAGCAGCTAGCAGAGGATTTGCCACCCAATTTAGCGGTGTTGGTGGGTACGGTAGACCCAAATCCGGAGGCGCACGCCGCTGGAGGTAAACCGTTATTTAATAGTATTGCCTGCTTAGAACAGGGCAAAATACAGCAAATTTTTCACAAGCGACTGTTGCCCAGCTACGATGTTTTTGACGAATATCGATATTTTGAACCGGGACTTCAGCCAAATTCTTTTACGATCGATAATCTCCGCATTGGCGTCACAATCTGCGAAGATTTGTGGAACGATGAGGAATTTTGGGGAAAGCGTAGCTATGCAGTGAATCCGATTGCTGACTTAGCTCAATTGGGTGTAGATTTGGTGGTGAATTTGTCAGCTTCTCCCTACAGTGTTGGCAAGCATCACTTGCGAGAAGCAATGTTGCGTCATAGTACTGTCCGTTACCGCCAACCAAGCATTTACATCAATCAGGTTGGAGGAAATGATGACTTAATTTTTGATGGTAGCAGTTTCGCTTTGAATCACGCCGGGGAAGTGGTGTGTCGTGCCCTTCGTTTTGAGACGGATTTGGTACTGCTGGAATTTGATGAGGAAAAGCGGGATTTAATCTCCCCCTCAGCAACCGGGGATAACGGGGGAGTCGCACCGCTTGCAGCTAGTGAAGACGAAGAAATTTGGGCGGCGTTGGTGTTGGGAGTGAGAGACTATGCCCGCAAGTGTGGCTTTTCCAAAGTTACGCTTGGCTTGAGTGGTGGAGTGGATTCGGCGTTGGTAGCAGCGATCGCATCCGCCGCTTTAGGGGCAGAAAATGTATTCGGCGTCCTTATGCCTTCGCCCTACAGTTCCGATCATTCTGTCGAAGATGCGCTGAAATTAGCCCAAAAGCTGGGGATTGCTACTCAAACCCTAGCGATTGGGCAACTGATGCAGGGTTACGACCAAACTTTAGAACATCTGTTTGCTGGAACGTCGTTCGGGCTTGCGGAAGAGAATATTCAATCGCGGATTCGGGGCAATTTATTGATGGCGATCGCGAACAAGTTTGGCTATCTCCTCCTTTCTACGGGCAACAAGTCTGAAATGGCGGTCGGTTACTGTACGCTTTATGGCGATATGAATGGGGGATTAGCGGTGATTGCTGATGTGCCCAAAACTCGCGTCTATTCTCTGTGTAATTGGCTGAATCGCAACGGTGAAATTATTCCTACAAATATTCTCACGAAACCGCCAAGTGCCGAACTAAAACCCGGTCAAGTCGATCAAGATTCTCTGCCCTCTTATGACATTTTGGATGATATTTTGCAGCGGTTAATTCACGAACATCAGTCAACCGCTCAAATTATCGATGCTGGTCACGATCCAGTCGTTGTCAATAAAGTGATGCAGTTAGTGGCGCGTGCCGAATTTAAGCGGCGGCAAGCACCGCCTGGACTGAAAATTACCGATCGGGCTTTTGGCACCGGCTGGCGAATGCCGATTGCGAGTCGTTGGAGTGCGATCGCATAACGCGGGGCTTATTTTTGAGAAACGGCAATCTTGGCTCGTTTTAGCGGCTGATATAGCCCCACTGATTGCCAATTTTTACGGGTGCTAGCCCCTCTTGAAAGGAACCAGCCGCATCAAATTGTGGCTGAATAACTGTTTTGCCAGTTTTGTCCATATATCCATACTTCCCGCCAATTTCTACCGCGATTAGTCCTTCGGAAAAACCACCGCGATCGCGTACTTCATTAAACTGCGGCGGAATCACAATTTTTCCGGTTTTGTCCATATAGCCATATTTACCATCCATTGAGATAAGTGCCACTCCATCCTCAAAACTCCCCGCATAATGAGACTGCGGCGGGAGAATTAACTTCCCAGTTTTATCGATATAGCCAGTCTTTTTGTCAACTGTTACTGCTGCTAAATCTTCGTTTTGGGAAAAGGGAGAAGCGTACTCAAATTGCGGCTGGATAACAAACTTCCCAGTTTTGTCAATATAACCCCAACGCTGAGGAATTTTACTGCCCATTGCTACAGGTGCTAGCCCTTGGGAAAAACCATCATTTGTCCCATCAAATTGGGGTTTGATGACTAGATTACCTGTTGTATCAATAAAGCCTATCTTTAACTTATTATCAAATACCGCTGCCCGCCCTTCTTTAAAGGGATAAGCTTGTTTATACTGCGGTTTAATAACTATTTTGCCTGTCTTGTCAATATAGCCTTCTTGATTGCCAATTCTGACAGATGCCAACCCTTCTGAAAAGTTCTGAGCAGCAGCAAACTGCGGTTTAATAACCAGATTGCGGTTCGTGTCGATATAGCCCCACTTGCCGCCAATACTGGTTGGCGCAAGTCCTTCTGAAAATTGTAAAACTTGCTCAAATGGTGGATTGATAACCACCATTTTTCCAGTCTTGTCGATATAGCCGAACTGATTGCCGATTTTCGCGGCTGCCATTCCTTGTTCAAATTTTTCAGCAAAATCAAACTGCGGCTTAATGACAATATTGCCAGTCTTATCGATATAACCTTTTTTTCCGTTAATCGTGACGACTGCCAGCCCTTCTGAGAAGTTTTCAGCAGCTTCAAATTGCGGCTTGATGACGCGATCGCCTGTTTTGTCATTTTGTGGCGCTAAAGACGGTGAAGAAGCTTGAGAGGATTGCTGGGTGGATTTTAGGGGACTGACACAGGCGGTAAAGGCGGTAAGAGGAACGATGCCCAAGGCGATCGCGATTAATCCCAGTCTAATTAACTGACTAAAATTCTTATCTTCTAACTTTTTAAATAGCATAGGGTTTCTAGTAGGTAAATATTGGCGTTAATCTCAACCAAGTTTATTTGGTATTTATTTGGTACTCAAGAAATTTAAGCTGAGTACGGCTCACTCGAATATGGCACTGTATTTAGGGTGGTGTGGAGATGGCTGGATGAATCCCTAGCAGAGATTGAAATCATTTCCCGACCGAGAGCCAAGAGTAACCTTGAATCCTTATCAGAAATTGAAATACAGTAGACTGGTTGGCTATAGCTGCTACGGCTCCTCATCAAAAATGTTTACTGGATCGGAAACTACGGCGACAGTTTTAATTGTGCTGGTGGCTTTAGGCATCCTGGGTTGGGGCTTCTACCGTGCCAAGTCATTCGGCAAACTCGGCATCTTAGCTTGGTTGCAGTCAGTGGTGTTGATGTCTCCCTGGCTGTTGTTTTTTGGATTGTTCGCGGCGGGGATTTATCTCAACCTGGTGAGCATCTTGTTTATGTTGATAGCCTCCGCTGGGTTGTACATCTTCATCGGAAATAAACTGCGAGCAGCCGGTCAGGATGCCATACTGCGGGAGCGGGTCTTGAAAATGGTGCAAGAATCCAACCCGATAGAAGATACTGCTGAGGAAAATGGGGGAGAGACAGCGGCGGCGACGCCAAAAGAGGCGACCAATCCCGTCTCCCAAGAAGTGGTTCCCATTCCAGATGAAGACTTGAAAAACATCCAAGGAATTTTTGGCATTGATACCTTCTTTGCCACCGAAAGCATTCCTTATCAGGAAGGAGCCATCTTCAAGGGAAATCTGCGGGGAGAACCTGCGGCGGTTCATTCCCGCTTGTCTGCGAGTTTGCACGAGAGATTGGGCGATCGCTATCGGCTATTTTTAGTAGAAAATCCGGAAGAGAAGCCGGTGGTGATTGTTCTCCCCAGCACCAACGATCCGAAACCAGCAACCTTACCGCAGAACATCTTGGCAGGCGTTCTCGTCGTGGCGACCATTGCCGCTAGCTTAGAGACGGCGGGAATTTTCCTCGGCTTTGATTTCTTCAGCAACCCAAGCCGCTTTGGAGAAGTTCTGCCCATCAGTGCCGGAATCTGGGTGATTTTAGTGACTCACGAACTCGGTCACTGGTTCCTCGCTCGTCGTCACAATATTCGCCTAAGTTTTCCTTTTTTCATCCCATCCGCACAGATTGGCTCGTTTGGGGCGATTACTCGGTTTGAATCGCTATTACCCAATCGCACAGTGCTGTTTGATATCGCTTTAGCTGGCCCTGCTGCTGGTGGCATTGTTTCCCTATTGATGCTAATCGTCGGTTTAATTCTTTCCCACGAAGGCAGTCTATTTAAGGTGCCATCGGAGTTTTTCCAGGGATCAATTTTGGTGGGTACTCTAGCACGGGTTGTCCTTGGTTCTAGTCTTCAGCAAACCCTGGTTGATGTCCACCCCCTGACGATTATCGGTTGGCTGGGTTTGGTGGTAACAGCGTTCAACTTGATGCCAGCGGGAATGCTCGATGGGGGTCGAATCGTCCAGGCAATCTACGGACGCCAAATCGCTCGACGCGCTACCGTCGCCACGTTAATTTTGCTGGGAATTATCTCTCTGGTGAATCCGACGAATCCTTTGCTGCTGTACTGGGCGATTGTAATTCTGTTCTTGCAACGGGGTCTAGAACGCCCTAGCTTGAATGAGATTTCCGAACCCGATGATGCGCGAGCTGCTTTGGGGCTGTTGGCTCTGTTTTTAACAGTGGCAACTCTCCTCCCTCTCACTCCAGGCTTAGCGGGACGCTTGGGCATTGGGGGATAGAAATTGGGAATGAGCGAATGGGGAATTGGGAATTGGGAATGGGGGAATATTCTCTCCTCACCTATTCCCTGTCTCCCACTCAGTCCTATCTGGAGGAATGCAAAGAAGTTTAAACAGTCCTAGAGGGGATTTAACATTTCTTAAAGATTTTCCCTAAAAACGATTAAACTTCATTGCAAAATTAGAAGAGACTAGGAACGGTGTGATAACTTCGTTAAGGTTGACAAACGGCTGAGAGATAACGATGGAGAACACAATAAACGTGCCTTTACAGCAATCCTCAACTCCTTCATTTCGTGAAGATTTTAGTGAGTACGTGGCGCATCTACAGCTTCACATGGCGTTACAAGCGCGCAACCTAGTTCCCACTCTCACCAAGGCTGTTGATAGCCGCGAGCAGCTATTGCAGCAAACTCAGGCGGATATTGAAAAGCTAATTTCTCGTCAAGGCATCTAATTCGGCTAATTTTGATTGATTGGCTGATAAATTGATAGCCGCGCAATTATTTCTAACAATTTTTTGAAACTCCACTGAACTTAGTTTGACAATCAGAGCTTTATCGCTCTGATTTTTTTATGGATTGAATTGCTAAGTAGAGGCATGGCAGGCATGATAGGTATGCCTTTAGGGGCGTGTTTGTGCCATGCCCCTACAAAACGTAAATTTTTTACCAGTTAATTTAATCCAGATAGATCAGAGAGGCGCGATCGCTTTACTGAGTTATCAGCACGCACATTATTCCGATTCAGCGCAATTACCGATTCTGCCTGTTGGAGTGCCGATTGCCAAACTTCATATCCTCGACCGCTCAAATGTAGCCCATCCGTCGTTAAGTCCACACGCAAATTTCCTTCAACATCGCTAAAGCGAGAGTGAATATCTAGATAGCCTGCACCCTGTTGTTGAGCAAGGATAGCCAGTTGTTGGTTAAGGTTACGAATTCGGCGGTTTGGGATGGTGTTGATCCGGGTGGGAAGAATGGATTGCACGATGACTGAGCTGCGAGGATGCTCTTGTCGTAAGCGGCGAACAATTTGGCGAAGATTATCGAGAATTGTTTCATCCGTTGCACCTTGGCGTAAATCGTTGATGCCAGCTAAAACGTAAATAACATCGGGACGAGTTTGGGAAAAAGCAGACAATCTTTTCAAGATGCCACGGGAATTATCCCCAGAAATTCCCTGATTCAGCCACAAACTCCCCCCAGGAAGACGTTCTTGGGGAAACCACAATGAGAGAGAATCTCCCACTAATACGGAAAGACGGTTGGAACCTTGACCTTGAGAAACTGCTCTCGCTTCCTTTGCCAGTAGGCGTTTCCACTGTTCATAGCTAGGTTTTTGTAAAGCCAGTGCTTTAGTACCTGCTTGGTTCGCCCAGTATGACTGAAAGCTATCAACAGGTAGACGAGTATAAATCTTGCCTGCTTTCAGAGCAGCTAATCTTTGGTAAAAAAGTTGACTGCCAGATGCCGGTTTTGTCGTTGCTGTATCCGGTTTCAGCTTCGCTTGTAGGGAGGGTTTCAGTTCTGTCGCGGCTTGAGCTGCTGTCGGTGCTAAGGCTGTAGTAATGGTTAGTGTGTCAGTCCCCTGGAAAGGATTAGTCTGCGAAATCAACTGCTGGCTAAATTCCGGAGAGGTGATTTCAATGGTCGGGACGATTTTCTGAGCCACCAGTGGCTCAAAGGTACTCGACTCACTGGAATGCCATAACGCTAACAGGTTGTCAGGCTGTGGAGGTAGCACGGGTGGGGGCGGGGCGGCTATTTGCCCGCCGCTTAACAAACTTACCGCCAACAGATAAGGATCGCCCATTGTGTCTCTACTCCTTCACTTGTGCCTTCCTTTCCCTTTGACAGGGATTATTGGTTGGAGTCAGGAATTTTTAAAAGAAGCGATCGCTTTCTGTTGGCAAGACGTGGGGGCGATCGCGTTTAAACTCCTCTAAAGTGACGGCATACACGAGTCATTTGTCAAGCGCATTCAAAAATAAGCCAAAAAAATAAGTCAAAAGTCGATTTGTGCGCCCTAGGAATCGACTTTTGACTATCTACTTGCAAGCAAGCCAGACTAGGGAATGCGATCGCATTCTGGTTAGGAATACTGCGATATCATTGGCAGTTCCTGATTGAGAACCCAATTGCCAATATCCCGCAGCTTATAGTCCACTGGGTCATGCAGGGTAAACGTCCGCAAATCGCGCCAGTAGCGGTCGAAGCCGTATTTCGCAGCAGTGGAACGAGCGCCCATGACTTCAAAGATGCGGGTGGTGATATCCAAGCCAACTTTAGTGGTAAAAGCTTTAGCAGTATAAACAGCGATCGCAACTTCACCCCGTTCCTCATGAGTGAGCGCCTGTCCCTTTTCCCATGCCGTCTGTACCTGCTGCGCTGCCTGACGGCAGAGCGCGATCGCTGCCTTTAGCTCAGTCCATAGTTCACCATAGTGCTGCAAAATGTAGGGATCTTTCGATGCCCGATCGACGCCTGAGGTCATCCAGGGTCGAGTCATGGTCGTCGTGTAATCCCTTGCCGCTTCCAAGGCACCTTCGGCAATTCCCAGATAGACATGGGTTTTCGCCAACTGATTCACCACGAACAAGAGGGTAGAAAAGGCACCCTCTGGAGATGGAGGTGGGCCGAGAATTTCATCCGGGTTCACGAGGACGTTGTGGAAGGTGAAACTACCGCTAGCGGTGCAGCGTTGTCCCATATTGTCCCAGTCGTTGTTGTAGACAATGCCTTCTCGATCCTTGGGAAGGATAAAGGCAATCGGATGATCGACCCCGTCTTGCACGGCGGCGAATACACGAATATCCGCTGCTGCCACTCCGGTGCCAAAGCTCTTAGTTCCATTTACCCGGAAGCGATCGCCTTCTGGCTCAATTTTGAGGCGAGTGTCTCGCGTGTTAAATGCATTACCCCAAAACAAGTGATTCTGGGCAGTGGCTCGATAGTAGCGTTCGGCTTGAGCAGGGGTGCCGCTCACCTGACCCACCACTGATAAGATTAGCTGATTGCAGTAGAGTTGCCCCGTAGAACCATCTGCTTTAGCAATTTCCTGAAGAACCTTGTAAGCTTCTACCCAGGTTGCGCCAATACCGCCATATTCTCGCGGTACAACCAGAGGTAACAGTCCCGATTCCCGCAACCGTCGTACTTCTTCATGGGGGATACCTGCTTGGCGATCGCGCTCAACGGCACTCGCTGCCAATTCTTGGGAGAGAGCAGTTGCGATCGCTGCATAATCTTTCAATTCGATGCGGTTTAGTAATGTAGTCATGGTTTTTTCTCCTTTTTACTTGTCTTTTGTAGTAGATAATTTCTGAACTGGTTGCGAGGCTTGATTTAAAACAACCAGTGAAGAGAACTGTTTCGTAGTTAGCAATAGCGAGTCACTGCTACCGGGTTTTTGATAACGCCAAGCAAATGCACAGAGTTTGCACATAGGATTTTCTAGCTTTCAATGGTTTTCAGAATTGAAGGTTGGTGTTACATAGTTTTTTAGCGATTCACTTTCTTGCCGCTACATTTGTGATTTTTTCTGTATCCCCCCAATTGATGGCAGGGATTTAATCCAGACAATTCGTAAAACGGGTTTAATTCTTCCGCACAATGTAGTAATTGTTCTGAAAATCATGAGCGAGTTGCTTGATTTCCACGCTAGTGAAACCGGCATCTTCCAGCATTTCCAATGCTTTCTCCTGACCCCACATGGCACCAAGCCCCATGCCTCCTGCGGCAAGCGATACAGTCATGCAGTGCATACAAGAAATGGTGTAAAGTAACGGCCCTGCCGGATGATCGAGATTGCCACCCACATAGCTGGAAGCGCGAATATCTTGCATCAAATAAACACCATCGAAGCGCAGTGCTTGAGCAATTCCTCGCAAAACTACATCGGGCTTAGCTTGGTCGTGAATTGCATCAAAGGTAGCGATGAAATCATATTTCTCCACTTCATCTAAAGTGGCAGCATCTTTTACTTGAAAGCGGATATTTGCAAGATTGAGGCGTTGGACTTCGGTTTGCGCGATCGCGATCGCTTCTTCTGAGAAGTCGTAGCCTGTAAACCGACTATTCGGAAATTCCTTCGCCATTTTGGTGATGGCACGACCACTCCCACACCCCACATCCAGCACATTAATTCCCTCCTTAAGTACCTCAATCAGTCCGGGAATTAAGGGCAAAATGTGGTCATTCAGCGCCGCAACGACCGTTTGACCGCTATCTTCCGCCATCACTTGATGAAAACGCTTGAAAGCAGAATAGGGAACCCCACCACCCTTGTAAAAGCAGTCGATGATTTGCTCCTCAACACTTCCTAACAAAGGGATGTATTGGGAAAATGCCGCAATGTTGTCAGGACTGGAAGCCCGCGTTAAGAATGCGGCGTGTTCTAGAGGCAAATCGTAGGTATTCTTAGCTGGATTGTATTCCACAAAGCCACCCGTAACCATTGCTCCCAACCATTCGCGCACGTACCGCTCATTCAACCCCGCTGCGTCTGCAATCTGTTGGCTTGTAGAAGGCGGTAGTTCAGCCATCCTGTCAAATAGCCCAGTTCTGTGACCGATAGACGTCATCAGAGCGATCGCGCCACTGTTGAGAATGTCAAGCATCCGTTCGGCAAACGCTTCTGCTTTTGTTTGGTCTAGGGTAAGTGTTGTCATAGAATCCTCGTAATGATTTTCAAGTTTGAATGTGTTATTCAGAGTGCGATCGCAAAAACTTAGATTTCTATTGCACTCTTAAGCGGAGTTAGAGGAACTGATAGGTAGCATTCCGAAGAGAAATAGATATCAGTAAAACAAAGGGTATTCGCAGAAATTCAACCCAAGCTGTGTGTCCCTTCAGGATTTATTCGATATCCTCTATGAATGTTTTTTGGCATACGAACAAGCTATCAAGGCAAGCGTTCCGATAGCGTTCTGGAAGCGTTCGATGTCCCCAAACCCTTACCCTAGGCTATGTATGGATATAACCACTGTGAAATAGATGCGATCGCGTACAGCCCTTTGGGCATGAAAACAGCGTCAGCGTAGCGAAGGCGGAAGCCTATAGCCGACCTGTCGGCTCGTTCGTCGTTCCTGATAACGGATTGCGGCTCGTATACACTGCTTGAGACGGTTAATACATGACCGGAAAAATAGACTTATTCAGTTGCTTGCTGCACAATCCTAGAAAAATTCATACAGAATTTGCGAGTTACCAAAAAGATTGTTATCGGGTATCTTCGCTTTAACACGAGCGCCAGTGATTTGAGTCACAAAAATCTAAGTTTCCGATCGCATTTAATTGAACGCTTCGCGAACGCTGCTTTGAATAACTTGGTATTTAGTTGAAGCAATTCACTAATTAACAACGCAAATACCAAGGAGCAACTTCTATGATGTCCAACATGAAACGTGCAAAAGTAGCGATCGCATTTTCTGCCACTCTATTATCCAGTGCTGCCATTCCCACCGCAGCATTAGCTGGAGATAATAAAGTCTATTCTGGAAGTGCGTGTCAGCCTGAGACTTCCGCTTCTAATCAGCAATTTAGTCGTGCAGCTGGACAGTTTTCAGTTCAAGGTACCACATCCATTAACCTACATTGTCCTGTTGTTCGGGACATTACATCAGGGACTGAAAATGGCAGCGCAGGGCCTCTTGCTTTTGTGCATGTATTCAGCAGAAACGCTCAGTCTACAACCCTACAGTGCGAGCTGCGGGCTCACCAGCCGAACTCTCTAAGTTTTCAATTCCAGAAATTAACAATCGCACTTAGCGGTGGTGCTACAGGTACTCCGAAGAAGCATGTGTTCAACTTCACGGGACCTGTAGCTCAAACTGCTAACGGAGCTTATGAGGTTGTTTGCTCACTACCACCAGGTACGGGAGTTGCGAGTTACTCCATTGCTGAGTAACTGGGTACATTTGCGAGTCGATTTCCAATGCTCTAATACCATTTTGTTTTCTGCTTGCAATATATAGACTTCTTGCCCCCCAATTTATTGGGGGGCTGGAAGGATCGTTAATGTAGCACCTCACCAGCACCTCACAACCCAAATGAGATAACTAGCAACCTGGGTTAGCAAGGCATTGGAATTTTCTCAACTGCCCTAGCCAAGAGATTACTTTTTATTCCCTCACTATGGCTAGGGTTTGAACACCGGGCAAGCCAATACTGGGTGTTTGGAAAAACCCAACACTCAAGCTCTGAACTTAGAATTTAGCCTTGAATACTGCCTTGAATTAAATTCAGACTCCTCCCTCTAATCTGTTAAGACAGATCGAAATTTTGTTATGTTTTTACCAACTGTTAACACTATGCAAAAAACCCTTACTTTAACAATTTCCTTCTGGATTGCTTCGATTTTCTTCGGCAATCATCAATCTTCTGGCAATTCATGGATTACCAATTTACAAGCTGCGAGTGCCTCATCTTCCGAGATCGATATGCCCTTTTGCTATATGCAGACATCGGATGGCAGAACCTTAGACCTCACCCAACTATGCGGTCAAAAACCACAAGTCATCATCGCAGACCAAACATCTGATGGGGATATTTTGACGGGTCGCATCATCAACGAAACCCAAAAAACAGTTCATTCGATTGAAGTCACCTATAACGTTGTTGGATTAGATGGCAAGGTGATTAAAAGTAGTTCTGTCAATGCAGAACCCTCCACGCTAAATCCAGGACAAAGCGGCTCTTTCAAAGTTCACACGATTATCGGTGATGGCAAATTGAGAGCAACATCTGTTAATTGGAAAGAGTAACAAGAATGGTGGTGGGCAAATGAAACCACGCAGTTATTTAAACTCAGCGATTGATTGGGTTGAAAACAAGAATGCAGGCAAAACTCAGAAATCAGAAAATTTCTGATAGGTTTGCTCTAAAAGTAGTCAATAAGCAAGGGATAGTAAAACTAAATGGTCTGGACGCAGATATCAGCGATCGCTTTTTCGGGTATTCTCTGAATCCAAGACTTTACTTTTATTGATTCCGTTGTTGCTGTGGTGCAACTGTTACTAAGAGGGTAGTCTAGTTGCAGTTTTTTCCCTAAGCCATCAAAGAGTTGAGCGATCGCATAAGCACCACCAATATCAGAAGACTCTCTAGGAGGTAGGGTAAACCTACGGAATGGAGGGTCTTATCGTTATCTCCTAGTGGTTGTCTAAATGGGGATGACTGTTATTATGCCTTCTGTAGCTCAGAACTAGGAAAATCTCTCGTAGTCAGTATTAGAGATCCCTTAAGCTTGTCGCAGACAGCGCCAGGAGGCTGGTCTTGTCAAGAGAGCCGAAATGATGACTAAATACTTACAGGAGAATGGTCAGTAGTTTGTCAGCTTTCAAGCATCGAATTTTTCAATTTTTTATGCCATCTTGGGGTAATTACAGATGAGCTAACCGATAGGTCGGCGCTAGGCTAACGCCTCGCTTCGCTGTTTTCATGCCCAAAGGACTGTACGCGATCGCAACCGGATTCCATCTGCATATTGCCAAGCCTGGAGAATCGGAAAAACTGGTTGAAGCGATTGCTACTCTAGTTAAATCTAGCAGATGAGTCTGAAGCACCATTGGCCTCTGACTATTCTGACGAAGCACGGCTATAGGATCTGTTGACATGACCTTGAAGTTACCCGGATTTACGATTGTCACTTTGCTCAAAGAAGGGATAAAAGCCGTCCTATACCGTGGAATCAGAGTCGAAGATCGGCGTCCGGTGATTATTAAAGGGCTACGTCCAGAGTGCTGTACGCCCAACAATATTGAGCAACTCAGACATGAGTATGCGATCGCCCAACGGTTGAACACCCCCGGAGCAGTTAAAGCCTACGTCTTAGAGGTGCATCAGGGCATTCCTTATCTGATTTTGGAGGATTTTGGCGGGCGATCGCTCGATCGGCTTCTAGAAGACTTTCGAGAGCCGATTCCGTTTTTAAAAATTGCCATTCAAATCACCAATACGATCGCCCAAATTCATAGCCATAGCATTGTCCATAAAAATATTAAACCGCAGAACATTCTCATTAATCTGGAAACGCATCAGGTCAAAATCGCTGACTTCGGGATCGCTGCTTTTATCCCCTACGAACAGCAAATGGTCAGCAGTTCCAGCCAGATTGCAGGCAGTTTGGCTTATCTGTCGCCAGAGCAAACTGGGCGAATGAATCGTGGGATTGACCATCGCAGCGATTTATATTCCTTGGGAGTCACCTTCTATGAAATGCTGACCCGTCAGCTACCGTTTCAGGGCAAAGACCCTTTAGAGTGGGTGCATTGTCATATTGCCCAATCGCCGCCACCACTCACAAAGGTAAGACCGGAGATTGGGCGATCGCTATCTGACATCATCATGAAACTGCTCTCAAAGGTTGCAGAAGATCGCTACCAGAGTGCTTTGGGTTTGCAGTTCGATCTGGAACGATGCCTAAAACAGTTGGAGACAATTGGACAAATTCAATCTTTCCCTTTAGGCGAACAAGATATCTCAGAGCGGTTTCAAATTCCCCAAAAATTGTATGGGCGAGAGCGAGAAATTGCACAGCTTTTACAAGCATTTGAGCGAGTTGTTAGCCAAGGTACGCCAGAACTTATATTCGTCGCTGGATATGCTGGGATTGGTAAATCTTCTCTCGTGAACGAGATCCAAAAACCCATCGTAAGAGAACGTGGGATTTTTATCTCTGGTAAGTTCGATCAGTACAAACGAGATATTCCTTATTCCACCCTTGTTCAAGCTTTTCAGACGCTCGTTCGGCAAATTTTGACGGAACCTGAAGATAAACTTGCCACTTGGAGAAAGCGAATCCAAGCCGCATTCGGGAATAATGGCAGACTGATTACCGATGTGATTCCAGAAGTTGAACTCATCGTCGGCGAACAACCTCCTGTACCAGACTTGGGACCCGCTGAATCCCAAAATCGATTCAATCTGGTGTTTCAAAACTTTATCAGTATCTTTGCTCAAAAAGAGCATCCACTGGCTGTCTTTTTGGATGATATGCAGTGGGCAGACAGCGCCACTCTGAATTTGATTCAAACTATCACCACGGGGTCGAACCTCCAGCATCTTTGCTTTATTCTGGCTTTTCGAGATAATGAAGTCGATTTGCTCCATCCCTTCAGTTTGATGATGGAGCAGATTCGTCAAGGTGGGGCAAAAATAACCGAAATTGTTCTCACTCCTCTCAACCTTACTTATGTGAATCAGCTCATTGCTGAAACCCTACATTGTGAGCCGGGACGGTCAGAATCTCTTGCAAAATTAATCATTCAGAAAACTGATGGCAATCCTTTTTTTGTCAACGAGTTTCTCAAAACGCTGTACCAAGAAAATCTGTTGACGTTCGATCGCAACCATCGCGTCTGGCAATGGGAGCAAGCCCAAATTGAAGCCCAAGGCATTACGGATAATATTGTCAATCTGATGATTGGGCGGATGCAAAAACTGCCGCCCGAAACTCAACAGTTGCTCAAGTTAGCTTCCTGTATCGGGAATCGTTTTGATTTAGAAGTTTTAGCAATCGTCGGTGAAACATCTCTTCAGCAAACAGCCAATACACTTTTGGAAGCGGTTCTGAGAGGATTCATCATCCCAACAGAGGCAACTGAAAGCATTGAGAAAAGCTATCGCTTTTACCACGATCGCATTCAACAAGCTGCCTATGCCTTGATTGATGATGAACAAAAGCAAGCAGTTCACCTTACGATTGGGCGACTTTTACTTAAAAGTTTCAATTCTGCTCAACTGGAAGAACAGATTTTTGATTTAGTGAATCAACTTAATCTAGCTGTTGGTTTGATTACTGAGCGGACAGAAAAAGACGAATTAATTCGCCTAAATCTAATTGCTGCTAAGAAAGCAAAAGCCTCCACTGCGTACACACCTGCGAAAAAAATGCTTGCTGTCGCTGCAAATCTTTTAAATGAAGATTCTTGGTTTGACCATTATGAACAAACATTTACTCTAGTTAAAGAACGAGCTGAATGCGAATTTTTAACGGGTAATTTAGAGGAGGCGGAAGCTCTATTTAAGCTTCTATTTATCAAAGCCAAATCTTATATAGACAAAGCGAATATTTATATACTTCAGCTCAGACTTTATCAAGTTGCAGGTAGGTATGAGGAGGCGCTAGCACTCGGATTAGAAGCTTTAAAAATTTTTGGGGTGACTTTCCCGGATTCAGAGGAGCAAGTGCAGGTTGCGATCGCTATCGAAAAAAGCCAGGTATTGGCAAATTTAGGTGACAGACAAGTCTCCGATCTACTCAACGCCCCAACGCTCCAAGATCCAAATCTTAAGACACTCATCGGTCTGCTGACAACTGTAGGGCCGCCTGCCTATCTCGGCAGACCAAGTATTTTTCCTCTAGTTGTACTCAAAGCAGTCAATTATTCGCTGACGTATGGCAATACGGAAGACTCCTGTTTTGCTTATAGTATGTATGCGATGTTGTTGGTTTCTATATTCCGTGATATTCCGACAGGCTACGCATTTTCCGAGATGACGATTCAACTAAATGAGAAGTTGAATGACCCGAAACTCAGAGGAACAGTTCTACACATTCATGGCAGTCATATCAACGTTTGGCGGAACCATATTGCTACCGATATTCCATTTTTAGAGCGAGGATTTATCGGCTGTGTGGAAGCAGGCGATGTGACGATGGCTAACTACAACGGCTATCAAGGCTCTTGGCAGATTATTCAGGTAGGAAGTCCACTTCCCGAAACGTACAATTTAATTCAAAAGTACGTTAACTTTGCCCAGCAATCTAAGCATGAGGCGGCCTATCAGACGATTAGATTGCAGCAGCAGTTTCTCATAAATTTACGCGGATTTACCTACCACAAGCTGACCCTAAGTGATGATAGTTTCGATGAATCGCACGCCTTTTCCATCCTTACGGATGCAGGCTTCGTCAGTGGAATTATCTTTTATCACATCATCAAATTAATTGTGTTTTTCACCTACGAACAGTATGAGGAGGCGCTGAATTCTGCCTTACAAGTGTCCGTGTTTCCAGTTACAACCCTGGCATTACCAATCGAAACCGATTATGTTCTGTATCACTCGCTGACCTTGGCGACTCTTTATCCAACTGCATCTTGTGAAGAGCAGGAAGGGTTTTTAGAAACCTTGGAAATGCATCAGCGCCAATTGCAGGATTGGGCGAGCCACTGCCCCGCTAACTTCTTACACAAGTCTCAATTAGTGGCGGCGGAGATAGCTCGAATTGAGGGTCGGGACATGGAAGCAATGCGCCTGTATGAGCAATCAATTCGCTGTGCCCGCGAGCAGAAATTTGTGCATTATGAAGCCTTGGCGTATGAGTTAGCAGCTAAGTTTTACTTAGATCGGGAGTTTGAAGCGATCGCTAAAACCTATCTGCAAGAAGCCAGGAATGCCTATCGGCGCTGGGAGGCGCTCGGCAAGGTCAAGCAGCTTGAGCAGCTCTATCCGACCTTATTGCCGCAACCGTTGCCGCAACAGCCCCCTGCCTCCAACGAAACGTTTTTAAGCACGGGGGAGCAACTTGACTTTCTATCGGTTGTTAAGGCGTCTCAAACTATTTCTAGCGAAATTGTCTTCTCTCGACTTTTGAAGACATTGATGCAGATTGCGCTTGAGCAAGCAGGAGCCGAACTGGGTTATTTGCTGCTTTTTCACGAGCAGAATCTAGTGATAGAAGTCGAAGCGAAAATAAATTCCCAAGCAGAAAAACTTAATGTTTTTCGACCTGAATTGGCGGGTGAAATTGCATTGCCTCAGTCAGTGCTGAATTATGTGCAGCGAACTCAATCAACTGTGATTTTGCCCGATGCCACAGAGCAGAATCTATTTTCGGAAGACGAGTATGTGATTCAAAAGCAACCGAAGTCTGTACTTTGCTTACCAATCACCCGTCAGTCAAACTTGCTGGGAATTTTATATTTAGAAAACAACTTTATCCCAGGCGCTTTTACACACGACAAGCTTTCCGTGCTGGAAATTTTAGCAGCTCAAATTGCCATTTCCCTGGAGAATGCTCGTCTCTATCAAGGGTTAGCACAAAGTCAAGAACAACTTAACCTAGCGTTGAAATCTGCTCAAATCGGTATTTGGAGTTGGGATATTCTCAACGATCGGTTTGACTGGGATGAGCAGATTTATCAACTATTTGGAGTCACCCCCGAAACGTTTGTTGCCACCTCAGAAGCAGTGTTGGCTCGCCTGCATCCAGACGATCGGGAATCGCTCGCTCAATCTTTGAACCGAGCGGTTAACGAAGGAGTGGAACACGATCTCGAATATCGCATTATTCAGGATGACGGCAGCATTCGCTACGCTGCTTGCCGGGGAAGAGCCTTTTTCAACGAAGCGGGCACAGCGACTCGCATGAGTGGTGTTGTAATTGACATCACGGAGCGCAAACAAACTGAAGAATCTCTGCTGATTTCTAAGGCTGCTTTGGAGCAAATGCCCGATGCTGTTGTGTTAACCGATCTGGAGGGAAATATTCAACGTTGGCTGGGCAACGCGGAACAGATTTTCGGCTATACGGCGTCCGAAGCGATCGCTAAACCCCTGAATTTCTTACATCACCCTGACATTGCAGCAACGATGACCGCCCAAATCATCCAGTCGATTCAGGAAACCGGAGGATTTTGCCGCGAAATTCCCTGTGTGAGAAAAGATGGGTCGAAAGTGTTGATTGAAACAACATCAAAGCTTGTTTACGACAAGGCTGGCAAGCCCCTGTTTTTAGTCTGCATCAACAAAGATATTAGCGAGCGCAAACAGGCTGAAGCGGAACGTGCCCAACTGTACGCAGAGCAAACCGCCCGCCAGGAAGCAGAAGCTGACCGACAGCGAGCCGCGTTTTTGGCTCAAGTCAGTGCCACCCTCGCCTCTTCCCTCGATTATGAAAGCACGCTCTCCAGCGTGGCAAGCTTGGTTGTGCCCTACTTCGCAGACTGGTGCGGCGTTGACCTCCTGCAAGACAACCAATCGATTCATCGGGTCGCCGTTGCCCACCGAGATCCGGAGAAAGTGAAACTCGCCTGGGAACTCCATCAGCGTTATCCTAGACCGTTGAATGCACCGGAAGGTGTACCAAAGGTGCTGCGTACTGGGCAAACAGAAATGGTGGCGGAAATTTCAGATGCAGTCCTGGCAGAAGCAGTTAAAGATCCAGAACATCTGCGAATTCTGCGGGAACTGGGCTTAAAGTCCTATATTATCTCACCGTTGATGGCACGGGGGCGGATTCTCGGTGCCATTTCGTTTGTCACAGCTGAATCTGCTCATCGTTTCAACACCGGCGACCTCTCGCTGGCGGAAGATATTGCTCATCGGGCAGCGATCGCTATCGATAATGCCCGCCTCTATCGGGAAGCGCAGCAGGCGCAACAGACGGCGGAGCGGGCAGCAGAGCGAATTGCCCGTCTCCAGTCCATTACCGCTGCCCTTTCAGAATCGCTCACACCCACCCAAGTGTCTGAAGTCATCGTCGAACAGGGCATGGCTGCCTTGGGTGCCAACTATGCTCTAGTGGCATTGCTCAATGAAAGCGGTACTGAACTGGAAATTGTGCGGGCCGTTGGCTATGAAGTGAATCAAATCGATGGCTGGCAACGTTTTTCCATCGATACCGCAGTCCCTCTAGCAGAGGCGGTACGGACTGGGCAACCTGTTTGGGGTGAAACGTCACAAAAACGAGCAGCCCGTTACCCTCATTTGGCTGAAGCCTATAGTCAATTTAACTTTGGGACGTGGGTTTCGATTCCGCTGATGGTAGAGGGTCGGGCAGTTGGAGGGTTGTCTCTGGGCTTTACTGAGCCGCAAGAACTTAACGAGGATGACCAAGCTTTTATCTTGGCACTTGCCCAACAATGCGCCCAAGCGATCGCTCGTTCCCATCTCTACGAAGCAGAACGAACCGCGCGAAGTGCGGCGGAAGCGGCAAACCGCGTCAAAGATGAATTCTTAGCCGTTCTCTCTCACGAACTGAGAACGCCGCTTAATCCGATTCTGGGTTGGGCAAAGCTTCTGCGGAGCCGCAAGTTCGATGCTGCAACCAGCGATCGCGCCTTAGAAACTATTGAGCGCAACGCCAAGTTACAAACCCAATTAATTGAAGATTTGCTTGATGTCTCCCGCATCCTGCAAGGGAAGCTGAGCCTCAACGTCTACCCGGTTGACTTGGTATCGACGATTGAAGCCGCAATCGAGACGGTGCGTTTAGCAGCCGAAGCCAAATCTATCCAGATTCAGACCATCCTCGAACCGGACGTAGGACAGGTTTCCGGTGATGCCAATCGATTGCAGCAAGTCGTTTGGAATCTCCTTGCCAATGCGGTTAAGTTTACTCCGGCTGGGGGACAGGTCGCGATCGCATTAGAGCAGGTCGGATCGCAGGCGCAAATCCGCGTAACTGACACAGGCAAGGGGATTGCACCTGAGTTCTTACCTTATGTCTTTGACTATTTCCGTCAGGAAGATGGTACCACCACCCGAACCTTTGGGGGATTGGGTCTAGGGCTGGCAATCGTCCGCCATCTCGTAGAACTTCACGGCGGCACCGTAAGTGTATCAAGTCCGGGTGAAGGACAAGGTGCAACTTTCCTAATTAAGCTTCCCTGTTTGCAGAATGATAGAGAAAGGCAGTCGGATGAAAAAGACAACCTCTCAGTTCTGACTTTTGACTCCTTACCTTTGTCTGGCTTACAAATTCTCGTGGTGGATGATGATGCAGATATGCGAGAGTTTTTGTGCTTCCTGTTGGAGCAATATGGTGCAACTGTGACCTCCGTAGCCTCAGCCGTTGCAGCGCTGACAACACTAAGCCAATCCCAGCCAAATGTCATCATCAGCGATATTGGAATGCCAGAAATCAATGGCTATATGTTGATGCGACAGGTCAGGAGTCTGAAACCAGACCAAGGAGGAAACATTCCAGCGATCGCTCTGACTGCCTATGCTGCCGAGATGGATTACCAACAAGCGATCGCCGCAGGATTTCAACAGCACATTTCTAAGCCTGTAGAACCGGAGGCATTGGTGAAGGCGATCGCATCATTACTGTTTCTTCAACCTGAAAGTGAGACTACAAAGGTTTTTTGATTAAGAGCAATTAGACAGGGTTGATACATTTGATCCAACAGATGGTTCCAAAATATCAACTGTCCAGATCCGGGCGAAGGGTAAGCCCGCTTTCCGAAAGGACTTCCGGACAGTCTCAGCATCAGGTGCCTCAAATTCGCAAATTACTTTAGCCCGATCGCGTGCCATCATTGAGCGAATCCAATGAACATTGTGTGCCCGGTGACAAGGTATTCCGATCTCAAGATCGTGGTTCCACTTCTGTTCGGTGATCGGTGGCTCAAATATCTTTTCTACAAGGACACGAACCATATTTTCCTCCTGATTGATTGAGCAATTTAGGTTTTTAAATACAGGACTTACGCACTGAAAACTTGAAGCCTAGATTCCCTTAACCCCCCAATAAATTGGGAGGAACTGGAAAAGTCTCCTTTTTTAAGGGGGACGCAAGGGGGATCTCTGCGTTAGTCCTCAGCTCCTGCGGTAAGCGATTGATGGCAGTTTGGGCACGAACGCTCAAGACGCGAGGGTCAATTTGGTGCTGTAAGCTTTGAAATAGCTCTGCTGCACGCTTATGTTCGCCTAAAGCTAACTTTCCCCGAATGAGTGCAGCCCCAGCTAGGGCAATTTCACTGGGATGATCTACAATTTGCGCGGCATGAAGTGCTTCTTGAGCGCGGGAGATCGCTAATTCAACGCGACCCCTTTCCAAATCCCTTGCCGCTGCAAAGCTCAGGATATAAGCTAGCATTCGGTTCGCATCGATCCGACGCAGGGTGGATAATGCTGGCTCAAGTGCTTCTTCAGCGCCTATTTCTCCGATAACATAACGGGCGAGCGAACTCAGGGCAACGGCGAATGGGCCTTCGCTGCCTTCACCACTAATTTTTGTGGCAACTGCTGCCAGTTCTTCGGAGTAAGCGATCGCCTCTGTCGGATTGCCCGCTTCCAACTCGGTCATTGCCAGATAAGTCAAACAAGCAGACTCTCGCCAGCGATCTTGTTCCGCTTGCGCCATTCGCCATGCTTGTTCCAAAAGAGAACGCGCCGCCGGGAAATCCGCTGCATGACGGCGCACGCATCCCAGACCACAGGGAATATCGATAATTTCAAGTCCCACTCTCGCGGCAAGCGGCTGTGCTTCTAGCAACAGCGCCTCAGCACGGGGCATCTCGCGTTCGGTTTCGGCGAGGCACCAACCGCTGTGAGCTAGCATTCGGGCGGTGGTCGCCGGACTTGCCAATCGTCCTCGTTCTACTGCTTGGAGGGAGTGTTCCCGAACACCCATAAGATTACCTCGCTCGTAGTTCAGCACGATCAAAGCTTCTAGCGCGATCGCTTCTTCATCCTTCAAACCAAGGGCGCTGGCTTCGGCAATCAATTGATGCAGGTTATTTTCGAGTTGGGGGATTTGATTTCTGGTAACTCCTGCCAGAACGTAGACCTTTAGCAGTCCGATGTGAAGCCGCACCCGTAAAGTCTTCTCAAGGTTCCGGCAATGCTGAATTCCCCGTTGAGCCAGTTCCGATGCTTCTGAGTAGGCGAACTGGCGCAAGCAACGTTCGGCAGCTGCCTGGAAAGCTGAGGCGGCTAAGGAATCATGACCGCCCAATGATGCATGATGCGCGACATCGCTGGCTAGGGCGTTGTCAGGAACCGAGAGACGATTCAAAGCCTGGGCAATCTGCAAATGCACTAATTTACGGCGGGGTTCTGACAACTGGTGATAAGCGACTTTCCGCACAACATCATGAGCAAAGTCATAGCCAGTTTCGTTATTTAATAAAGCTCCTGGACGGATAATCCCCTGCTGCTCCAGTTCTTCCACGGCTAAAAGTAATTTAGAGAGCGGATAGTCGGCAACCCGTGCCACGATTGTCGGATTGAAACTTCGTCCCAATGCAGCTGCCCAAGGTAAAAGTTCTCGCGCCGGTTCGTCGAGTTGCCGCAATCGGTCTTGAATCAAGGCTTCCAGATTGTCGGAGTAAGCCGTGTCATGTTGGGCTAGGGCACGAGCCACTTCTAGAGCGAATAGGGGATTCCCGCCACTATCTACAAAGACGCGGTTTCCATCCACATCGGTATTAATCGAGCGAGTCAGCTGAACCACTTGCGCTTGATTTAATAGTGGCAGTGAGATGGTTTGCACCCGCTCCTCCCGCCGCAGCGCTTGCACCAGCTTACACACAGGCACATTATCTGATAACTCGCGTTGACGAGCAGAGAGGGCAAACCGAACGGAGGAATGACCCAGCAGGCGGATTGCATAATGCAGGAGTGCCGTAGATGCCTCGTCCAGCCACTGAATATCATCTAGGATGATGACGATTCGTTTGCCATTACTCGAAAGTTGGGAGAGCAGGTTCACCACCGCATCAAATAGCTGAGAGCGATCGCCCGGATCTCTTCTTCCCTCCATTTCTGGAAATAGGGAACTCAGTTCTGCTGGCAATTGCGATCCTGAATCACGAGCGATCGCCCGCAGTGCATCAATCCAGACTCCATAAGGTCGCAGGATTTCCGCCTCAAACCCGCGTCCCCAGAGTACGCGACCGTTGCTCGTGACAACGGCAGCAAGTTCTTCCAGCAGGCGCGTCTTCCCAATTCCCGATTCGCCAACCAGTAAAAGGATTTCTGAAACGACCATCCGGGTATCGGATGCCATCCAATTACAGATTGTCGCCCATTCTCGCTCTCGCCCGATTAGGGGAGCCAAAAATCGGGGCTGATTCTCTCCCCGGCTCCCAGTTTCCACTGCCCCCAGCGCCTTCAATGCAGCCTTTTGGGCGTCTGTTAATCCGGTGACTCTGGTGATATTCATTCCCTCATAGGGTCGATCTGCCCTTAAGGTTTTTACACACTCACCCGTCTGCACATCCCAAAGCTTAATGGTTTCATCCTGGCTGCCACTCGCGACCCTGCGGCTATCAAGGCTGAAGATTACTGACCAGACTAAATTGGTGTGTCCCTGCAAGGTATGAAGACAAGAACCGTTTTGGACATCCCAAAGCTTTACTGTCTGGTCGCTACTCGCACTGGCAAGGATTTGACCATCTGGACTAAAGGCAACTGACCAAACTCGGCTGGTGTGTCCTTCCAAGGTGCGTCGGCACTCTCCTGTCCGCACATCCCATAACTTAATACTGTGGTCGCCACTTCCACTCGCCAAGGTTTGACCATTCGGACTGAACGCGACTGACCAAACCCAATTGGTATGTCCTTGGAATGTCTGGTTGCATTGCCCTGTCTGCAAGTCCCAAAGCTTCATCGTTTGGTCGTAACTTCCACTTGCTACAGTATGACCATCCGGACTGAAAGCGATCGCGCAAACCCAACTGGCGTGTCCCTGCAAGGTACGTTGGCATTGTCCCGTCTGCACGTCCCAAAGCTTCACCGTCTGGTCATCGCTGCCACTGGCAAGGGTTCGACCATCGGGGCTGAAGGCAACTGACCAAATCCCGCAAGTATGCTCTTGCAAGGTTTGGCGACAACGTCCGGTGTCAAGATCCCAAAGCTTCACCATTTGGTCGCCGCTCCCACTAGCGAGAGTCTGACCATCTGGGCTAAAAGCAACAGCCGAAACTGAGCTAGTGTGACCTTGCAAGGTTTGAACGCATTTCCCCGTACCGAGATCCCACAATTTAACGGTGCGATCGTCGTTCCCACTTGCCAAAATGCGACCATCCGGACTCAACGCCAGCGATCGCACTCGGTTCGCATAACCCTGTAGCGTTCTGCGACATTTACCTGTAGGGGCGTGCCACAACTTAACGGTATGATCGCCGCTACCGCTTGCGAGGATTTCTCCATTCGGGCTGAACGCCACCGACCGCACCCAATTTTGGTGCCCCCATAATGTTTGGTAGCATTCCCCAGTCCGAACTCGCCACAGCTTCACACTGCGGTCTTCGCTGCCACTGGCTACCGTTTGACCATCCGGACTGAAAGAAAGCGATCGCACCCAGTTTCCATGCCCTTTGAGAGTTCGGCTGCATTCACCCGTCTTAAAATTCCAAAGTTTAATGGTGCGATCGCTACTACTGCTGGCTAAGGTTTGACCATCCGGGCTAAAGGCGACCGACCAAACTCGTTCCAGGTGTCCTTGCAGGGTTTGGTAACATTGACTGGTTTTGAGATCCCACAGTTTGATGGTTCGATCGTCGCTGCCAGTCGCTAAGGTTTTTCCGTCAGGACTGAACGCTACCGATCGCACCCAATTCTCATGCCCCTGAAGCGTTTGGCAGCACTGTCCTGACTGGACATCCCACAGCTTGACCGTTCGATCCTCACTCCCGCTGGCTAGGGTTTGACCGTCCGGACTAAAGGCGACCGACCAGACTTGGTGGGCGTGTTCTTGCAAAGTCTGGAGACATTTCCCTGTCTTGAGATCCCACAATTTAATAGTCTTATCATCGCTGCCACTCGCCAGGATATTACCTTGAGGACTAAAAGCAACCGACCAAACCCAATTGGTGTGTCCTTGGCAAGTCAGTAAATTTTTCCCATCTGCCACTCTCCACACCCGTACCTCGCGGTTAGTATCCCCGGTCGCTAGAAGTTGTCCGTCTGGACTAAAAGCAACGGCGAGGGCAAAGCTCAAGGGTTCTGTAAACACTGTTTTAGAGAGGTCGGCATCAGCAAGATTCACCTGATGTAAATTCACTTCTCGTAAATCAGCCTGCCAGAGGGTGAGATGGGAGAAGTCATAACCTGTTAAGTCTTTTTGCAATTGAACCAGCAGATTGAGGATATTGCCACCTGCATATCCGGGTTGTCTCGACCATTCATTTCGTAGTTTTGAAAGCAGTTGAGTCAGCTGCCGCTCAACGTTGTACTGCCCATACAATCGGGTCATTAAAGTGTTTAAAACGGGTTTAACAATTTGTTGAATCTGAATCTCTCGGATATAGTCTTTGCCCTGAGGCTTGAGCAAGGCGTGGCTGTGCAAAATGGAAATTAGGGGTGTCTGGTTTTCGGCTAGCAATTCCCCATTTCCGACTTCTAAATGTTGAATTTCTTCACAGACTTGGGCAATCAATCGCTCAGTGATGTACTCCATCACCACAGGTTGCTGGGTATAGCTGCCTGACTGCTTTTCGATCAGCGATCGCCAACTGAGCGAACCCAACGCTTCCAGTAGGTCTGCACGAGAAACGGTGGGAACGATATCCTCTGCCAATTCCGAGAAGGTTGTCCATTCTCGATTAATGGCAAGCCAAAACATAATTGTTTTTTCTAAGGGAGAGCAACGCTGACACTGCTGGTCTAGCAGTCTGTGAATCCCATTAAAAATCGTGGTATTTTGAGCGAGAAAATCTTGGATCTTGCCATCAAAAACATCTTGAATGGAAGTGGCAACAATCTTCAATGCCAAAGGATTACAGCCGTAGAACTGACACAAATGCTGTTGCTGTGCCTCAGAACCGATTAATCCTTTTGCTTGAATGAGTGCTTGCGCTGCCTCTGGCGATCCGCTCAGTTGCAAGGTTCGCACAGGTAAAGCTGAATTCCCATCAACTACACCTTCTAAGATGCCCACCTCAGCAGGCTTCTCCCGACTGGTCAGCACCAGGCAACTTTGATGAGCGGTTTCTGCGATCGCTCGCAGCAGTTCCCCGTAGCCTTCATATCCCGGACGATACTGCCCCGGACAACTGACCTGAAAAAGGGTTTCTGCATTGTCCAAAATTATCAGGCAACGAGAATTCCGCAGCCAATATATCAGCCGTTCAATTCCACCTCCGGTCTCCTGTTGCTCTGATAGAAAGGAAATCGAATCGTGTAAAAGAGTTTCTAGGGTGGGAGTATTCCGTAGCGATCGCCAAATTACAAAATCAAATTCTCCCTGGATTTCCTGCGCTAGTTTGGCGGACAAGGCAGTTTTCCCAATTCCACCCATGCCTAATAAGACAACTAGCCGACAGCGATACTGTAAAATGCACTGCTTGAGCGTGTTTAGCTCTTCTGTCCGTCCGTAAAATAGGCTTACATCGATGATTTCGCCCCAATCGCAACGAGGTTGCCTGTCGTTTTGAGTGGGTGTATTTAATTCAGAATTTGTATTGAGTAATTCAAAACTTTTTTCTCGACTGCTTATCCCTTCAGAATCTTCATTCAGCAGGCGATCGTAGAGGTCGCGGGTAATCGGGCTAGGATCGATTCCTAACTCTTCCCGTAAAAGCGTCATGCAGCGGTGGTAGATTCGCAAGGCACTCGCGCGATCGCCATTAAGCGCGTGCAGTTGCATCAAGTCACCATAAGTTGCTTCGTTGAGCGAGTCAACTTCTAACAACTGCTGGGCATAGCGCATCGCTGTCCGGATATCTCGTTGCTCCTTTAACAGGCGAACCAACCATTCCAATCCTTGGATAAAAATTTGTCGCAGTCGTTCCTGTTCTGGAAAAATCCATTCGTCGTAACAGTTGGGCAGTAAATCCCCCTGATAGAGGGCTACCGCCTGTTCTAACAAGGTTCGGACGGTTTTCCGGTCAGCCGCTCGTTCTGCCTCCTCCGCTTGAGCTACCGTCCGCTCAAACTCTGCAACATCTAACGTAAAAGGTGCATCTGAGCGCCACTGTAGCGTTTTTGTATCTACTTCAATGAATCGATCCGCGTCCGGCAAAACCCGCCGTAAGTGGTGCAGCTCTCTTCTTAGGTTCGTTCGGGCTTGCTCGTCTGTTGAGTCAGCCCAAAACAGGGAAGCCAGCCGCTGACGAGGCTGAGGCGTGCCCCCGTGCAGCACCAGATATGCCAGCAACGATTGCGATCGCTCCCCGCTCACGTCTGTCACCGGCTTTTCGTCATAAGTTAGGCGAAAGCCACCTAGCAATACGATCTCTAAAGTAGGCAGCATCATATTTTTACTCTGCCCGTCCATTTGGTACTCAGTCTATAACTTTTCGCAGTTTACTGACAGCCGCTTGCGATCGCGGTTAATACTCATCAACTTATAACTCCTATTTGTCAGTATTGTTAGAAATAAATTATTAAATTCCGATAAAAAGCCGTTTGGGGCAGTCTTGTCTTAAACTTCAACTTTCCAGTAAGGGTTGCTATTTACCTAAAAATAATTGACCGTTTCCTTCATTGATTATTGTTGCAATAACCTCTTTCGATACTTTTTTGTTTATACATAATACAATATCTGAAAAATTTAAGTTATTTTTTATCTAAGTTTATTTTGCCTGTATTTAAATAGTGAAACTGTGTTCATTATTCCTAAAATATTCATCGTAGACATTTGTATCTACTAAAATTAAAATAATTAAAAAATAGCTTTATTTTCACTTTACAGATTCGGAGATTCTAGCAACTAACTCCGAGGCTCGATCTATTAAAGATTTCTCAATACCAACGCTATAATTTGGATGATTAATAATTGCATTTACGACTTCTCCCAAATCAGCATTCCCTTTCCTTGCTCCCAGTCCATTAATCGAGCATTCAATTTGCCTGACACCCCAACTGAGAGCTGCGATTGAGTTCTCTACTGCTAATCCCATATCATCATGACAGTGGACAGAAATCGTAGCCCGATCGATATTTGACACCCGATTAAAGAGCATATTCAGCAACCCTGAGAATTCTATTGGCGACGATAAACCAAGGCTGTCAGGGATACTGATTGTTCTGGCACCGCTTTTGATGGCTGTTTCAATTGCTTTGCAAAGAAAATCCGGTTGGCTTCGAGGAGCGTCAAAGGCACTCCACTCTACATCCGCGCAGTAATTTCTGGCAAGTCCAATAGAATCGTGTATCGCTTCTAAAGTTTGTTCTTCAGCCCAAGTTGATTGATGCTTCAAATTAACTTGGGTGTAAATGTGAATTCTGCCTCGTCCCGCTGGTTTAATTGCTAAAGCAACGTCCATCACTTCATTCGGTTTAGAATTTGCTAATCCACAAATGGTTGATTGTTTGATTTGTTTGGAAACAAGAAAAATTTCATCAAAATCTTTCTGGATAGCTCCTGGATATCCCACTTCAATGACATCAACCCGCATCTCCTCTAGAAGCTTGGCAAGCTGGACTTTTTGATGAATATCCATTTTGATACCGGGCGCAAGTTCTCCATCCCGCATTGTAGTGTCGAAGATGATAATTTTTGGTAAAGATGGTTGTGCCATAGCAGGTTTTTTTCTGCATTTTTAGGTAAGCAGTTAGTAATTTTGACCAATCATTTGCTGCCAATCACTTTTCAATATGCCGTATTGTTCGATATCTTCAAAGGTTTCTCCTTTCCGTAAATGTTGACGGCGACATCCCTCATACTGCATCCCAAGTTTTTGCATGACTCGTCCCGAGCCTGGATTGCGCGAAAAGTGCGCCCCATGAATGCGGTGCAATTTAAGTACCTCGAAGCCATATTGCAGTAGAGCTTTTGCTGCTTCAGTACAGTAGCCTTGTCCCCAGTAGGGCTTGCCAATCCAGTAACCGATCTCCGCATTGTTCTGTTTGGCATCAATCATCAGATTAACCGTCCCACAGAGTTCTCCAGTTTCCCGGAGTGCGATCGCTTGCGTGATGGCTTTCTTTGCCTTAAATGCTGCCGAATGAGCCTTAATCCACGCTTGAGCCATCCCATCTTCGTAAGGATGAGGAATTAGTGTTGTATCAGCAATTTCGCGAGCGCTGGCGAAGCGTTGCACATGAGGAGCATCTGCCAAGGTGAAAGGACGGAGCGTTAACCGTTGTGTTTGAATTGTGGGTGGTTGTATCTCTGACTCCGACTGAGCAGAACGAGATCCACCAAACACGACAAAGCTGTAATGCTTATACCAGCAGTCCACGTTCTGAAAACCGGCTGCTTCCAGCCATTGCAGTTGAGCGTCGAGAGATGCTAGACGATCGTAGGTCATCCGATGTTGAGCGGCGTGGAGATGTTCTTCGGAGATCCCGCGATCGCGCACGGTATTCAGCCATTGTTGTTGATAAAATTGCTCCAGTTGGGGTGTTCTGCCTAAAACTTGATCGGCGTTGATAAACATCCCTCCAGGTTTGAGGGCATCATAAATCCGCTGATAAAGATGCTGCTTCTCGGAATCAGACAGATGATGAATCGATAAGCCGGAGATAATCAGGTCATAGGAATCGCTCAAATCTGTCTTAACGTAGTCTCCAATCCAGATTTTAGGAGATTTTCCCATCTGCTGGAATCGAGCCTTTGCCTGCTCTAACATCTCAGTCGCGAGATCCAGCAGTGTAAATTCAGCATTCGGAAACACTGCCTGAACCATGCCTGAGTAAAGTCCCGTCCCTGCACCTAAATCGAGAACGTTTAGGGCTGCTGTGCGGTCAAATGGGATAACCTGAATGGCTGTTTGGTAAAAGTCATCAAAACAGGGAATCAGGGTGCGTCGGAGCTTGTCGTACTCAGTTGCTGCTGTGTTAAATGCCTGTTGAATACTCATATCCTTGACGTTTACTTGGTTGTTACTGATACCATTTCACTTGATATCTGCAATAGATTCCGTCTGTTGCCCGCCTCAAAAGCCAGTCCTAGCTAAGGATACAAGCCAATGAGCCAAGCACAATGGTAGCCAGCCGATTAAGCTAATTTTATGGGTCTTAAAACATTTGCAATTTTGATGGTGGCAACGCTGGGAATCTGGGAAACAAAAGGAGCGATCGCATCCTCCCCACCCGCTGCACAGACGACTTCGGGCGATAGGGCAACATCGGCACCCATTGAGGATGCTGCGACTCCAGCCGTAACCCAGGTGACGCCAGGATTGGCTCAGACAGCAAATCCCATTCCTGTTGTTGAATATGATGCCAAATACGGTGATTATCTGCCACAAACGATACCGCCAGTGTCCAGTGGGGAGGGCGTCCAGACTGCTGAGGTTGCCTCCAGAATTGTCAAAGATGTGCAGATCCGCTTTGTTAATAACAAAGGGGAGTCAGTCGATGACCAGAATCGACCGATACCCAGTCGCACTAAAAAAGATTTTATTATTGGCGAACTGAAACTCAAGACGGGTGAGGTATTTCGTGAAGATTTGCTTCAGGAAGACTTGCAGCGATTGAGGCGATTAGAGTCTTTTGAGGATGTCAATGTTGTTGTGGAGGAAGCCACCGACGGGGTTAACATCATCTACGACATCCAGGAGAATCGCTTTCCTTCTATCACATTAGGGGGTGGCAATAGCGGCGACATTGGGCTTTACGGTTCGGTAAGCTATCGAGACGCCAATATCAACGGTGTCAACGATCGCTTAGCTGCCAAACTTCAGGTGAGTGGTAAGGATGTCCAGTTTAATACCCAGTTTACCAGCCCTTATCGGGCTGGGGAGCCAAACCGCTTGGGATATAGCGTTAGAGCGTTTCGCAATCGGGATTATTCCCGCACCTTCACCGATGAAATCGAGTTGCCCAATGGGGACAGTACACGGGAAGGACGATTTGGCGGCGGTGTGGCGGTGTTGCGTTCTTTTAATGGCTGGGATGGATCGTTGGGTTTGAACTACACCCGGATTAGTACCCGCGATGCTGATTTCAATATTGCACGGGTGGATGAATTGGGGAATCCGCTATCTGTCAGCAAAACTGGCATTGATGACTTGGTAACGGTGTCGTTCGGTGTGGCGAGAGATCGGCGCGATCGCCGTTCCAATCCGACTCAGGGTTCGCTGCTAACCCTCACCACGGAACAGTCGATTCCGATTGGATTGGGCAGTATTTTGAGTAACCGAGTGCGAGCGAATTATATTCAATATGTCCCAGTCAGCTGGATTGGCAAGGGTAGGGAAACCGAAAATCCAGAAATGGTGGCTTTCAATTTGCAAACTGGGACAATACTTGGCGAATTTCCTCCGACTGAAGCGTTTAATCTTGGCGGATTCAATTCTGTGCGCGGCTATGGTTCTGGTAAAGTCGCTAGCGGTCGCAGTTATGCCTTGGCTTCAATCGAATATCGCTTCCCGATTTTGCAGTGGCTGGGAGGGGTTGTCTTTGCTGACTACGGCTCAGATTTGGGGTCTGGTGACACGGTGCTTGGGCAACCGGGTTTGCTGCGCGGCAAACCGGGGAGTGGTTTTGGTTACGGGTTAGGATTGCGGATCAAGTCCCCGTTTGGTTTAATTCGCAGCGATTTAGGCATTAGCGACCAGGGAGAAGTCCGACTTGAAGTAACCACGGGTCAGCGCTTTTGATGGAAAGGGGATATTTGGGCGATCGCGTTTAAGTCACCCTAAAAGAGCGATCGCTTTGTACGCTGCTACCAAAGGCTTGCGATCATCATTCAGAGGATTTTGCCAAGGGTTTTCTAGCGACAAACAAGTAGTTTTGACAGACTACAGAGAAAGGATATGCCAAAATGTCATCTAAAAAATCCCAGCTCCATGCCAGCAGTGGGAAATTTCCGATTGCTTTGGGAAATACGCCCCACATATTTCTGGGTAGAAAACCATAACGCTGGACTTCTAGAACCTCAAATCCGGTTTCTTGGCAAAGCGTTTTGATTGACTGGCGAGTATAACGATATTGATGATGATATTTGTTAGGCAACCGGGAAGCGATCGCTTCAATCAGACTAAACTGATTCGGAAAATGGTAACAGATAAAAACGCCACCTGGTTGGAGCAAACGGAAGATTTCCCGTAAGCTGGTAATTTCATTTCCTCCAGTCTCTCTGACATGCTCTAAAACCCCTACAGATACGATTGCATTGAATTTATTATCTGGATAGGGAATGGCTGTTGGATCTTCAGCACTCCCTTTTCTAAATTCATAAGTTGAGCTGTTTGGAGTTTCCCGAACACAAAAGTCCTCAAAAGCAAATCCAGAGGTTTTATAGCCAGCCTTTACTAAGAAATAAGAAAAATGACCGTTCCCACAACCCCAATCTAATACTTCACTTTCTTTAGGAACATATTTTAAAAAAATTTTATATAGCCGAAGATATTGATTAGCGCTGACTAAGCTTCTAAATTGCCATAAACTACAATTACTATTTTGCTCTTGAATCTTTATTAGCTCATGGGTGATGCCATTAATGTTTAAGTTACTCACAGTTGCTATTTTATTAGACATTTTATATAAAAAACTTCGCCATTTTAAGCTACATTTTCCTTGAGAGTTTTAGCCAAAACAACCTTATAAAAAAATCCCCTACCAGAAGGCAGGGGATTTTGTTTTAATTACCTAAAATGCATTGATTCAGCGAACTACAGGAGATCAACCAAATTTACCAGCAGTAGAGGCAATCAGGAAGGCGGCGTAGGTCAAGACATAGCCAACTGCAAAGTGAGCTAGACCAACCACGCGACCTTGGACGATGGACATAGCAACCGGCTTGTCCTTCCAACGAACTAAGTTCGCCAGAGGAGTGCGCTCGTGTGCCCAGACAAGGGTTTCGATCAACTCTTGCCAGTAACCACGCCAAGAGATCAGGAACATGAAACCAGTAGCCCAAACTAGGTGTCCGAACAGGAACATCCAGTCCCAAACCGCCAGGTTATTCATGCCGTAGGGGTTATACCCGTTGATCAACTGAGCGGAGTACAGCCAGAGGTAGTCGCGCAGCCAGCCCATGAGGTAAGTAGAAGACTCATTGAACTGAGCCACGTTGCCTTGCCAAATGCCCAGATGCTTCCAATGCCAGTAGAAGGTTACCCAACCAATGGTGTTCAGCATCCAGAACGCAGCGAGGTAGAAGGAATCCCACGCGGAGAGTTCGCAAGTACCGCCACGACCGGGTCCGTCGCAAGGGAAGGCGTAGCCGAAGTCCTTTTTATCGGGCATCAGCTTGGAGCCACGAGCATCCAACGCACCCTTGACCAAAACCAGGGTGGTGGTGTGGATGGCGAGGGCGAATGCGTGGTGAACCAAGAAATCGCCAGGGCCAATTGTCAAGAACAGAGAGTTCGTACCGTTGTTGATAGCATCGAGCCAACCGGGAAGCCAAGGGCCACCAGCCATTGAGGCAACGCTATCAGGATTAGACAGGAGAGTATCCAAGCCGTAGAGGACTTTTCCGTGAGAAGCCTGAATGAACTGGGCAAATACCGGCTCAATCAGAATCTGCTTTTCGGGAGTCCCGAAGGCAACCACAACATCGTTGTGAACGTACAGACCCAGGGTATGGAAGCCCAGGAATAGGGAGACCCAGCTCAGGTGCGAGATGATCGCTTCTTTATGCTGGAGTACTCGATCGAGGACGTTACCTCTATTTTGTTCTGGATCGTAGTCACGTACCCAGAAGATACCTGCGTGGGCAAATGCTCCCAGCATCAGGAAACCAGCAATGTACTGGTGGTGTGTGTAGAGCGCTGCTTGAGTTGTGAAGTCCTTCCCGATGAATGCATAGGGAGGCATCGCATACATGTGCTGCGCTACTAGGGAAGTAGCAGTTCCCAGCGCTGCCAGGTGTATAGACAACTGGAAGTGCAAAGAGTTGTTGTAGGTGTCGTACAACCCTTGGTGAGGTAGGTTGAATTGACCTTCAGTCTTGGTGCCAAAGAAGTTTTTGGCGTTCAGCATATCTCTGATGCTGTGACCAATCCCAAAGTTAGTCCGGTACATATGACCGGCGATGATGAAGATGACTGCGATCGCCAAGTGGTGATGAGCCATATCCGTCAGCCACAGCGATTGTGTCTGGGGATGGAAGCCACCCAAGAACGTTAGAATCGCTGTTCCTGCACCTTGAGAGGTACCGAACACATGACCAGCAGCCTCTGGGTTCTCAGCGTAGACGCCCCAGTTGCCGGTGAAGAACGGTCCCAAGCCTGCGGGGTGAGGCAGCGTTGTCAGGAAGTTATCCCAACCTACGTGCTGACCGCGAGATTCGGGAATCGCAACGTGAATCAAGTGACCTGCCCAAGCCAAGGAGCTAACGCCAAACAGACCTGCCAGGTGGTGGTTCAGCCGAGGCTCGGCACTCTTGAACCAAGAAAGGCTAGGACTGAACTTGGGCTGTAGGTGCAGCCAGCCTGCAAACAAGAAGACTGCAGACAGGACAATCAGGAACACTGCACCTTGGTACAGATCATTATTTGACCGCATACCGATGGTGTACCACCAGTGGTAAACACCTGAGTAGGCAATATTCACTGGAAAAGTCGCACCACCTTGAGTAAAGGCATCTACTGCCGGTTGACCAAAGTGGGGGTCCCAAATCGCGTGAGCGATAGGACGCACATTCAACGGATCTTTAATCCACTGTTCAAAATTACCTTGCCAGGCGACGTGGAACAGGAGGCTAGAGGCCCACAGGAAGATAATTGCCACATGACCGAAGTGAGTAGCGAAAATCTTTTGATAAAGATTTTCTTCCGTCATGCCATCATGGCTTTCAAAGTCGTGAGCCGTTGCAATCCCGTACCAGATCCGACGTGTAGTCGGGTCCTGAGCGAGGTCTTGGCTAAATTTGGGGAATTTTGTCGCCATAGTCTCCTCAATTATCAGTGCTGAGTGCTGAGGACTCAGAGCATCATACTCTTTACTCAGCACTCGTTACTCAGGCTTAAATCATCCTATTGAAAGGATTCGCGCCTCGAAGAACGCCCATATCGTGACGATCGCGCCCAGGAGGAAGTGAGCTACCCCAACGGCCCGACCCTGAATGATGCTCAGAGCGCGAGGCTGAATAGAAGGGGCAACCTTCAACTTATTGTGAGCCCAAACAATCGACTCAATCAACTCCTGCCAGTAGCCACGACCGCTGAATAGGAACATCAGGCTGAATGCCCACACAAAGTGAGCGCCCAGGAACAGCAGACCGTAGGCTGAGAGGGCTGTACCGTAAGACTGAATTACTTGAGCAGCTTGTGCCCATTGAAAATCACGCAACCAGCCATTGATAGTGATGGCACTCATCGCAAAGTTGCCTGCGGTGATATGATCCACCGTTCCATCAGCATTGACTGTGCCCCACACATCGGATTGCATTTTCCAGCTGAAGTGGTAAACCGCGATCGCAATGGTGTTGAACATCCAGAACAGACCCAGGAATACATGGTCCCAACCAGAAACCTGGCAGGTACCACCACGACCGGGACCGTCGCAAGGGAAGCGGAAGCCCAAATTCATCTTGTCTGGAATCAGACGAGAGCTACGGGCAAACAAGAAGCCTTTCAGCAGAATTAGAACAGTGACGTGAATTTGGAAAGCGTGAATATGGTGGATCATGAAGTCCGCCGTACCCAGCGCGATTGGCATCATCGCCACCTTACCGCCTACAGCAACGATACCGCCGCCGAAGGCATAACTTACTGGTTCTAGCTGGTTAGGAGCTGTGCCACCAGGAGCCAGAGTGTGCAGGTTTTGCACCCACTGAGCAAACACCGGCTGCAACTGAATCGCCGTATCCGAGAACATATCTTGGGGGCGACCCAAAGCACTCATCGTGTCGTTGTGGATGTACAAGCCAAAGCTGTGGAAGCCTAGGAAGATACAAACCCAGTTGAGGTGGGAAATAATTGCATCCCGGTGACGAATCACCCGATCCAGCACGTTGTTCTGGTTCACTACCGGATCGTAATCCCGCACCATAAAGATGGTAGCGTGAGCCGCTCCGCCAACGATCAAGAATGCCCCAATCCACATGTGGTGGGTGAATATGGACAACTGAGTAGCGTAGTCAGTGGCAAGGTACGGATACGGAGGCATCGCGTACATATGGTGAGCCACGATGATGGTCACAGAACCCAGCATGGCAAGGTTGGTTCCCAACTGCGCGTGCCAGGATGTGGTCATGTTTTCATAGAGACCCTTATGACCGTCGCCTGTGAAGGGACCTTTGTGGTTCTCTAGAATTTCCTTAATGCTGTGACCAATCCCCCAGTTCGTCCGATACATATGACCGGCGATCAGGAAGAGTACTGCCAAGGCTAGGTGATGGTGTGCCGTATCTGACAGCCACAATCCACCTGTCTGGGGATTTAAACCGCCTTTGAACGTCAGGAAGTCAGCATACTGGCCCCAGTTCAAAGTCCAGAATGGCGTCAACCCTTGGTTAAAGCTGGGATACAGTTGGGCCATCAAGTCACGGTTCAAGATGAACTCATGAGGCAGCGGAATATCTTTGATGGCAACTCCTGCATCCAGGAGCTTGTTGGTGGGCAGCGCCACGTGAATTTGGTGAGCGGCCCAAGACAAGCACCCCAGACCCAGCAACCCAGCTAGGTGGTGGTTTAGCATTGACTCTACATTCTGGAACCATTCCAGTTTGGGAGCCCGCTTGTGATAGTGGAACCAGCCAGCAAACAGCATCAGAGCTGCTGCTACCAAGCCACCGATGGCAGTGCAGTACAGCTGGAATGTGTTTGTGAAGCCAGCTGCCCGCCAAACCTGGAACAAGCCAGAGGTGATTTGAATCCCGTGGAAGCCACCGCCCACATCGGCATTCAAAATATCTTGACCAACGATAGGCCAAACGACTTGAGCGCTAGGCTTGACGCCTAAAGGATTAGCTAGCCAAGCTTCGTAGTTTGAAAACTTAGCGCCATGAAAATACATACCGCTTAGCCAGATGAAGATCACGGCTAAGTGACCAAAGTGCGCGGCAAAAATTTTCCGAGATACGTCTTCTAAGTCACTGGTATGACTATCGAAATCATGCGAGAGGGCGTGAAGGTTCCAAATCCACGTGGTGGTTTTTGGACCTCTAGCAAGGGTGCGGTCAAAATGACCCGGCTGCGACCACTTCTCAAAGGAAGTCGGCACTGGATCTTTATCGACAACAACCCTTACTTTTTTCTCCTCTCGCTCCGGAGGACTGATTGTCATGAGGACTCTCCTCTCTCTAGACAAGGAACGAGTTCTGTCCCATTAGAAAATTAGATTTTAATGGGTAGGAAAGCAGGCTCTTTGAAGAACTACTTTCCCCAATTTATGGAATACCCGTTTTAAAGGGTTCGCTGAGAGGGAAGGGTTGTAAAACCACACCCTCTATCTTTGTAGATGATAGGACTAGGTTTACTGGGTATTTCGAGCCACTTAACAATAATTCAAATTTGGTCAAGTATTGATGCAACTTAGCTTGCACCTCCATATTTAGTGTTAAAAAGTCAAGAGGGATTAAATTTAGTTAACAAAACGCAACGATTAGCTCATTTAAAATCCGTGTCTTCTGGGTTGTCAGAGCCTGAAATTCACGGCATTGCGAGGGTGTAGTTGATGCTTTTGGGCTATAGTTCCCTATGGACAGGTCTTGATTTTTGATGTTGGTCGTGGAAGGAGTAGGAGTGCGTGTTGGGCATGAATCGCCGGTGGAACCCTCTAAGAACGATAGTTTCGTTACTGATGGCAACTGTTTTGGTAGGAAGTTTAGTCAGTTGTGGCGATCGCGCCCTGACGACCCCATCAGGTACCTCCAAACCCTCATCTTCTCTAAGCTCTGGGCAAATCTCAGAGGTATCTCCCCCCGAGGTCATTCAACAGCTGCGCCCAGCGTTGGAGAGTTATCAGCCTCAAGTCACCATCCTCAGTCCCCAAGCTGATGAAGTTCTTCAAGACACAACAGTGGCAGTGCGGCTCCAAGTTCGGGATCTACCCATCTTCAAAGACCCCCAACTCGGTCTTGGCCCCCATTTACATGTCATCCTGGACAACCAGCCTTACAAAGCCGTTTATGACTTAGAACAGCCTCTAGTCTTTGAAGATTTAGCTCCCGGAACTCACACCCTGCGAGTTTTTGCCTCCCGCCCCTGGCATGAGAGCTTCAAAAACGAAGGTGCTTACGCCCAAACAACCTTTCACCTTTTCACCAAGACAACGGACAACAACCCCGGTCCAGGGCAGCCTCTGTTGACCTATAGCCGCCCCACGGGCAGTTATGGAGCCGAGCCAATCATGCTTGACTTCTACCTGACTAACGCCCCCCTGCACTTGGTCGCCCAGTCCAATCCCGACGACGAAATTGCCGACTGGCGAGTTCGCGTTACCGTAAACGGTCAAAGCTTTGTCATGGACAGATGGCAACCCCTTTATCTCAAAGGCTTTAACTCAGGGAAGAACTGGGTACAACTGGAATTTTTAGATGAACAGGGAAATCCAGTCACAAACGTCTTCAACAACACCGTGCGGCTGATTACCTACGAACCGAAAGGCAAAGATTCCCTTGCCAAATTGGTACGCGGGGAACTCTCGGCGACTGCTGCTCGCGGGATTGTAAACCCCAACTACAGTGGTAAGACGCCAGTGCCGACAGCAACCCCTGAGCCATCTGTCACGCCGACGCCGACGCCGACACCGGAACCGTTAGCGCCTCCTGCCGTTGAAGAAACACCAGCGCCGCAGCTGAGTAAAGAAGAACCGACGTCCTCTGAAGTTGAGCCAGCCAAGCCAGCCGAGGCACCCCCAGCGACAAAACAGTTAGAAAAACCCCAAGGCGGATTCTTTAATCGTTTTCGGCGTTCAGAGGCTCCAGTTAGCCCACCACCTGCACTGCCAGTGCCTGAGGCAATTGAGGAGCCTTCTTCCTTAGCCATACCCCCAGAAAAGATTCCTCAACCAGGGACTTTACCAGAGATAACGCCAAGTCCAGAAGCAAGTCCTGAAGTAGAAACGGTTCCATCTACGCCCCCAGCGTCCCCAGCGCCAAAGCAGGTAGAGAAACCCAAAGGCGGATTCTTCAATCGCTTCCGGCGTCCAGATGCAGGTGTTGATACTCCTACGCGCAATTTACCGCCAGCCTTACCGGAAATAGTCCCATCGCCAGCGCCAGAAGAGCCGCTTCAGGTAGTACCTGCTCAACCAGATTTGCTACAACCACCGTCCTCGCCTCAGCCAACAGATTCTGTACAGCAGAAGACTGAAGAGACAACCCAATCAGCTCAATCATCCCCAACCTTCGCTCAAGCAAAACCAAAAGCCGATATCAAGGACGTATTGATTCCTAAACCTGCTGCGGCTCCACCGTTGCGGATTATCCAAGCTCCATCTGAGCCAGATATCCCCAGCCGTTTCTTCCAAAAATCAAAACCGGCAACACCGGAACTAGAAGTCCCAACAGCGGAAAATCCAGAGGATGCTCAGCTAGGGGAAGCTGCAACGCCTTAGAGATTGCTCAGGAATCCATAAATCGGTCTCAACAACAGATGTAGGGGCACGGGCTTTGTCCTTGCCCCTAGGAGCATAGATGGATATTGATTCTCTGAAAGCCCCAGGCTTACCGTGCTGCTTCGCGAATGCGTCTCTAAATATCTAAAATTCCCACCGATTCATCTTTAACCGAACAGTATCGGCTTTACAACATCCTTCTTGAGGAGCGCTCTGTTCCCATCGCGGTTAGTGAAAAAGGAGACATGATGACGCCCCGTGTTAGAGCGCCAGAATTTCCCCAAAACCAAACCTGGTTCAATACAGATCGTCCCCTTTCCTTACGTGAATTAAAAGGGAGAGTGGTAATTCTTGACTTTTGGACGTATTGCTGCATCAACTGTCTGCACGTCCTGCCAAAGTTGAAGTACCTGGAGCAGAAATACAAAGACAGCCTCACGGTAATTGGCGTCCACTCCGGCAAATTTGACAACGAAAAAGAAGTTGAAAACATTCGTCAGGCAGTTCTGCGCTACGACATTGAGCATCCAGTCGTCGTCGATAGCAATTTTGCTATTTGGAGTCAGTATGCTGTCCGTGCATGGCCCACTTTGACGATGATTGACCCCCAAGGTTACGTCATCGGCTATGTATCTGGGGAAGGAAATCAGGATGTCGTAGAGAAGCTGATTTTGCCGCTGATTCAACAACACAAAGAGAGAGGAACGATTAATTTTCAAGAACTCAGCCTTACTTTAGAAAAACAGCGGCAACCGTTGGTAACACCCCTGGCTTTTCCCGGTAAAGTGTTAGCGGATGAAACACGCGATCGCCTGTTCATCGCCGACTCCGGACATCACCGGATTGCGATCGCTACCCTTGCCGGTCAAGTGTTACAGATTGTTGGCACTGGCAAACAAGGCTTAACCGATGGTTCCTTTACAGATGCCCAATTTTTCGCTCCCCAAGGTATGGCACTCGACGCAGAAAATGACATTCTCTATGTTGCCGATACCGAAAATCATACCCTGCGACAGATCGATCTAAAGAATCAAAAGGTTGAAACAATTGCCGGTACTGGCGAACAAAGCCATCACCTTCGCTCCTACACGGGTACGGCACGAGAAACTCCGCTCAATTCTCCTTGGGATTTAGAAAAAGTAGGAAATCGCTTGTTTATTGCGATGGCAGGAGTCCACCAAATCTGGGAAATGCAGATGGAAAACGGCATCATTGGTACCTACGCAGGGATTGGAGCAGAATCATGCGTTGATGGAAATTTAGACGAATCTGCCTTTTCTCAACCCAGCGGCATTACCACCGACGGACAAGAGTTATACGTTGCCGACAGCGAAATTAGCTCAATCCGTGGCATTGGATTGGGTGAAAAGGTTCAGGTGCGAACAATTTGTGGCAGTGGTGAGCTATTTGGGTTTGGGGATATTGATGGTAAAGGCTTTGAGGTTCGACTCCAGCATTGTTTAGGCGTTGAATACGCTCAGAATTACCTCTGGGTCGCTGATAGCTACAACCACAAAATTAAGCGAGTTGACCCGAAGACCGGGATTTGTAACACAGTTTTGGGGGATGGGACGGCAGGAAACAAAGATGGACAAGGCACCAGCAGTCAATTTTTTGAGCCATCAGGAGTGAGTGCGATTGGCTCTCATTTATACATTGCCGATACTAATAACCATGCTATCCGTCGTGTCGATGTCGCCACAATGGAAGTGATAACCTTGAAATTTGCTGGGTTGTGTGCGCCAGACGTCTGTATTCCTACCGCTGATTAAAATAAGAGGCGAGACATGGAGAGTTTAGATTTTGGATTGTAGAAGACTTATAGCGATCGCATTTTGTCAGCAGCCACTTCCAGCAATATATTTGTAGCGACCTTCAGGTGAAATAGTATTACACGGCACTCGTGTGCCTCTACTCAGTAATCTACAGCCCCAAGTACCTGCAAGACTCTCTCAATATTGTCTAAATCTCCCACAATCCGTCGCACAGGTTCAGGCCAAACTCTAACAAGGGTGGGTGTAGCAGAGATATGATTTGACTCCGCCTGTTCTGGATGTTTGAAAATGTCAATCACTTTCAAAGTGTAAGGATGACCCAGAGATTGCTCTAACAACTGATGCAGGCTTTGGAGAGTGTGTTCGGTAGAGCCATTATGACCGGAAACAAACAGGCGCAGGACGTACCCAGGCGTCGAAACTGGGCGGAATGAAGGCTGGAAACCCGTGCGTTCCAAGCGCACAATCAAATCGTGATTTTCCCAAAGTTGGGGAAATTGGTGACGATAAGTTTCTAATACGATAGGATCGCCTAATTCTGAAGGCCAAGGAGCAACTTGCCAATTTTGCAAGTTGCTATTCTGGAAAATCCCATTCAGCAATGCCTGATGCCGTCGTACCGGCAAATAAACCTCAGCGGCAATTCGTAACTGCTGGGTGTAAGGATCGAGCCACCGATCGATCGTCGCGGTATAAGCTGGCACCAAAAAATGGGGAGGTTCGGGTAATCCCAGCATTTCTTGAAGTCCAGCACACAGATGTAGGTGCCAGTGGCTCTGCTTATTGGGATCGATGCAATAAATTAAGTCTCCCCCTGGCGTAAACAGGGCAATACCTTTAAAGAGCTGGGGAAGAGAGAGTGGATCTTGAGTCAAGAAAAAGCGCCAAAATAATAAAAATGAAAGAAGAAACCCTTCTTCCATTTTTAATTTTTAATTTTACATTTTTAATTGTTACACCCGACCTCGGAGGAACTGAGCCATCTCGTTTGGAGTGGGCGACATTTCCAGAGCAGTCTCTTCGGTGATTCGACCCTCATGGTAGAGGTCGAGGAGAGCTTTGTTCATTGTCATCATGCCGTCAAAGCTGGAGCCTAGCATGATTCCGGTAATATCTTCGTATTTACCCTCCTTAATGTAGTCCTTGATTGCTTCGGTATTAATCAGGATGTCGTGGAAAGCCGCACGTTTGCCATCGGTCGTTTTGCACAATCCTTGAGAAATGATCGCCACCAGAGATTCAGCGATCGCTATCTTCATCGAATGCTGCTCTTCTGCTGAGTAGAGATTGAGAATCCGCTCAATCGTTTTCACAGCGCTATTGGTGTGCAGCGTCCCCATCACTAAGTGACCCGTTTGCGCCGCTTTGAGAGCAGTGTTAACCGTTTCTTTATCTCGCATTTCCCCGACCAGAATCAGATCGGGATCTTCCCGCAACGCAGCTTTCAGCGCATTGTCGAACTTCAACGTGTTCAACCCTACTTCCCGGTGCTTAATCAGCGACTTGCGACTCGTATGAACAAACTCAATCGGGTCTTCAATCGTGATGATGTGCTTTGCCATCTCCTTATTGATGTAGTCAATCATGGCAGCCATCGTGGTGGATTTACCCGAACCCGTTGGACCTGTGACCAAAATCAATCCCTTATGGTAATGGGAAATATCCTTAAACACCTCTGGCAACCGCAGTTGCTCCAAAGTCAGAATATTGTTTGGAATCAATCGCATCACCATCGCTGGACCGCGCATCGAACCAAACACGTTAATCCGGGCGCGAGAGAATTCATACTGGGTAACGCCGTCAAAGTCTAAGCGCTCTTCAAATTCTCGAATCTGAGCGTCAGTCATCACCTCTCGCAACCAGCTCATGAATGTCGCTTCATCCGTCTGCGGATAATCGGTCATCTCCATGTCGCCCCGTTTGCGGTAGCGAGGAATTTCACCGACACCTGCATGAATGTCGGAAATTCCGTTTTCATGAGCTTTAACGACGATTTCCTTTAAGGTGGGCTGTCCGGGACTAGGACCTGGTCCCCTTACAGCCGTTCGAGCCACCACCGTTGCTGCTGTTGCTGATGCTGCCGAAGCAGCTGTAGCAGGGGATCGAACTCCTGTCCCCGCTGCTGGAGGAGCCGCTTTCGGTGGAGGAGATACAGAAGCTGCCCCTGCACTTGCCGCTGCATGGGGAGAGGGCGGCGCAGTCATCTGCATCGTTTGCATGGGCTGCTGCTGAGTGGAAACGGTGGCAGCTGTATCCCTAGCCGGAGGTCGCATTCCTGGCGGGGGTGGTGGGGGAACGCGGGGTGGAGGCGGTGGTGACATGGGCGGACGCTGCGGTTCTGTCATCTTTCAACTACCACTGATTGAAAATTTGTAGGAATCGTTACAAAAAAAGCTAAGGATAGCCCGCGAATACGTTCTTTTAAGATGCAAAGCGATTCGGTGGAACACGCCACAGCTTTTATTTGAGGAGCCTTAAAAACTCCTATTCCTAGTTTTCCCAAAACTTTTGGTTCGCTAACATTCAACGCCAAAAATTCTCTTACCAGCTCAAAACAGCAGCAGTGGCAACTTAGCCGTCTGGCGGCGGTTTACCCGTTAGCCCTAGATGAGCTGGTTTATGAGAATACCCGTTGAAAGTTATAAGATATGTTAAGCGTACTGAAAGCGGGTTTGGTTGTTTCGCTCTGCCACTGCTTGGGCTACAAAATTGCTCGATTGGTGGAAAAGACTGAAACCTAGAACCTCTTCAAATTTCTATCTTTTGGATGATGGTCGTTTTATAAGGCAGTCTAATATAGAGCATTTGGAAAAGTTTCGCATCCATAAATCTTCTGGATTGACTGTAAATTTTGGTTAAGAACGGCTCATCTAAAGAAAAGGATTAACTATACTGATTTTCACTTAGTCGATACTAGGGGATCGATTAAAAGTCATTTTCCGCATATAAATTTGTTCTTTGACTATCAGGAGAAAAAATCGTGCAATTAAGTCACAATCAAGGTTTGGCAAAAGTGTATTCATTGTCTATGGTCAAGAGCTTTTTGATCTGGACTTTTACTTTAGGGGTTTGCTTGCTGGTGGTGGGTTTCCCCTTAGTTGTTTTGATGGTTACGGTTGGCGCTTTGTTAGCGATCGCTTTACAATCTGTACTGCCGGTTAGCGCAGTTTTGTTGGTCGCTGGAGCTTTAATTGGCGGGAATATTTTGGCAGTTGTCGCTGGTGCGGCATTGCTAACGCTGAAGGGTGTTAATCCTCAAGAAGTTCGTTGGTTGCACTGGCTGCATGGTGAAGCCAATCCGCTACATACTTCTGTCTATGCAGCTTGCCCACTAACCTGCGATCTAGATTCTTGAATGGCCTGTGAACGCTTTTAATAAGTTAGTCTATTGTCTGCAAGAGTTCTGCGACCCGGCACCTGCCGGGTCTTTTCGTAGGAAAATGGCAAGCGTAGGATGGGAAGAGAAGTGCGATCGCGCGTCTGTCCCGATTATTCCCAATTAAGCTAAATTTCCATGCCGCCATCTCCTATCAAAGTTTGCATCACACTGGGAACCCGTCCGGAAGCCATTAAGCTAGCACCTGTTATCCAACAGTTTCAGGAATCGCTAACTTTTCAAACTCACGTAATATTGACGGGTCAACATCGAGAGATGGTCGAGCAAGTCATGCAGCTATTTGGGCTGAATGCCGACCAAAATTTAGAAATTATGCAACATCAACAAACTCTGACAGATATTACTTGTCGTAGTTTGCGAGGATTGGAAACTGTATTTAAACAGTTACAGCCTCATTTGGTAGTAGTTCAAGGAGATACAACCACAGCCTTTGCAGCAGCTTTAGCAGCGTTTTATCAAAAAATTCCGGTCGGTCATGTAGAAGCAGGATTACGCACCGACGAGCTTTTTAATCCTTACCCAGAAGAAGCCAATCGGCGATTAATTTCTCAGCTAACTCAGCTGCATTTTGCCCCCACAACCCTAGCGGTAGAAAATCTGCAACGTTCTGGCGTCACTGGCGAAGTTCACCACACTGGGAATACAGTCATCGATGCTTTATTAACCGTGGCGAAAAGTCAGCCGGATTGCCCGATTCCCGGTTTGGACTGGAGTGGATATCGCACGCTACTGGCAACAGTCCACCGACGCGAGAACTGGGGAGAACCCCTGCGGGGAATTGCGGAGGGATTTCTCCAAATATTAGATAAATTTTCGGATACTGCATTACTGTTGCCGCTCCATCGCAACCCGACTGTGAGAGAACCGCTACAAGAACTTCTCGGTAATCATCCCAGAATCTTCTTAACAGAACCGTTAGATTACGCCGAACTGGTGGGGGCGATTCAACGCTGTTATTTGGTATTGACTGATTCTGGAGGATTGCAGGAGGAAGCACCGAGTTTGGGGAAGCCGGTACTGGTATTGAGAGAAACCACCGAACGACCAGAGGCGGTAGCAGCGGGAACTGCAAAATTAGTAGGAACAGAACCCAATCAAATTCTTGCAGCGGCAACAGAACTCCTCAGCGATCGCAGTGCTTATCAAGCAATGGCAACGGCAATTAATCCCTTTGGCGATGGTCGTTCTGCTGAGAGAATATTGCAAGTTGTTGAGAAACATTTCCAAAGCTGTTAACAAGTCGCGAATTCTTAAGGAAACAGAGCATCGCCCGTGGTGGGGTCAAAGACAAATAACTGGTTGAGGTCGAGCTGTACAGAAATGCGATCGCCGGAATGACCCCGCCAATCTGAAGCTGCCTGGATATTGATCGGTACCCCAGACGCCGGTAAATTCGCCCGAATCAGTGTCTCCCGTCCCAGCGGTTCTACAACCTTCACCTCAACCATCAGCAGTGAGTGCTGTAGAGGCAAGACCCCGTCCCGACCAAAGGCTTCGGGTTCTTGTTCGTTTTTAATCTTTAATTTTTCATTTTTAGTTGTTATATGCTCTGGGCGAATCCCTAACTCTATGCCCTGTCCCTGTCTGAGTTGCAACTTGTCCTGAAGCGCTGGAGGACAAGATAAAGCCTGATCCCCCACCTGAAAAACTTCACCCGTATAAGTCGCGTGGAGAATATTCATCGGTGGATTGCCTAAGAATGTAGCAACCATCAAATTTGCCGGTCGCGCATAAATTGTTTGCGGGTCGCCAATTTGTTGAATCCGACCGCGATTGAGTACCACAATTCGATCCGCTAGGGTCATCGCCTCTACCTGATCGTGAGTGACGTAGATCGTGGTAATTCCCACTTGTTGGTGTAATTGCTTGAGTTCTGCCCTGGTATCGTCTCGCAGCTGGGCATCTAGGTTAGAGAGGGGTTCATCTAATAAGAATACTTGGGGTTGACGAGCGATCGCTCTCCCTAATGCCACCCGTTGCTGTTGTCCCCCCGATAGCTGCTTGGGTTTGCGGTCGAGGAGATGGGCGATATCGAGCGATCGCGCGACCGTCTCTACTCGTTCCTGCATCGTTTTCGCGTCAGTTCCACGCATCCGTAGACCAAAAGCTAAATTTTTAGCAACGGTCATGTGCGGGTAGAGGGCGTAATTTTGGAACACCATCGCCACATCTCTTGCCCTAGCAGGAATCTCATTCATCAGGACATTCCCAATGTAGAGATTGCCGCTACTTTGCGTGTCCAAACCCGCAATTGTCCGCAAAATCGTGGATTTGCCACAACCGGAAGGTCCCACCATCACCCAGAACTGCCCATCCGGCACCTCGAAGGAAATATCCTCAATCGCAGTAGCATTATTAAATTTTCGGGTAATTCCTTCTAAGCGAACGTTTGCCATTGTTGTTAGAGATGAGTCAATTAGTCATTAGTTTATAGTTCAAAGCCCTAGTTTCTACTGCCCACGTTCCTCTAGCAATCTTCGTTCGCGTGGGGTACACCAAAACTCTTACTCATTAAGCATTTCAGCTTGTTATTTAGCAATTCTCATTTATTTATAAACTTCTTTCATTTTTCTTCCTTGGCGCTCTCTTCGCCAACGCGGTTCATCATAGAATGACCCAAAACCACTAATTATCACAAAGTAGGCGATCGCTTTCTCGGACTTTGGGATTGTTTTCTAAATAGTCCTGCACCCAACTACAACTGCGTGCCAGCAGATTATCGAGATCCAGATTCCACAACATCACGGTTTTGTCCTTACTGGCAGAAGCAAGAATCTTGCCATCTGGACTGAAACTCACACTGGTAACGCGATCGCTATGACCTGGGAGCGTTTTAATTAACGTGTCATCCAGTCGCCACAATTGCACCGTGTTTTCCCAGGTCGTCGTGGCTAGAATTTGACCATCCGGGCTAAAACTAACGTGAGCAACGCTATCCGTATGCCCTTTCAAAGTTCGATATAAAGAACCATCGCGCCGCCAAAGTTTAACCGTATTGTCATAACTCGCGGATGCGATTAGCTGACTATCCGGGCTAAAAGCGACATCCAAAACCCAACCACTATGTCCCGGTAAGGTTTGCAGATATTTTCCCTCGGCAGTCCAGAGTTTGACCGTATGATCGTCGCTAGCAGTCGCCAGTAATTCCCCGTCGGGGCTAAAAGCCACTGCATTAACGCGATCGCGATGCCCAGTTAAAGTTTTAATCAAATTGCCCGAAGTATCCCAAAGTTTTACCGTCTTATCACGAGAAGCAGAAGCAATCATTTTGGCATTGGGACTAAACGCCACATCCAAAACCCAATCGCTGTGCTTATTTGGCTCATTCAGGGGGTTGAGAAGCGTACCCGAGCGATTCCAGAGTTTCAACGTCTTGTCACGAGAAGCAGAAGCAATTAACTGAGAGTCGGGGCTAAAACTCACGCTATTTACCCGATCTTTATGTCCATTCAACGTAGCGATCAAAGAACCGCTTCTGTCCCACAACTTCACTGAATTATCTTGACTGGCAGAGGCAGCCATCTGACCATCGGGACTGAAACTCACATCATATATCTGATCCGTATGTCCTCTTAAAACAGTGCGCGACATATCATTAAGTCGCCAGAATTTGACAGTTTTATCGTAACTACTAGAAGCAATCGTCTGACCATCGGAGCTAAAACTAACACTTGTCACCCCATCACTATGTCCCCGCAGGATTTTCAGCAGCTTCCCGTTGCGATGCCAGAGTCTCATTGTATTGTCATTACTGGCAGAGGCAATCATCTGGCTATTCGGACTAAAACTCGCTCCAAACACCCAGTCACTGTGTCCCTGAAGAACTCGGATCGTTTGTCCAGTTTGGTAGTTCCAAAGCCTGACTGTTTTGTCATCGCTTGCTGAAGCTAACAACTGCTTATCGGGACTGAAATTGAGGTTGGTTACTTTGCCAGTATGTCCCTTGAGGATTTTGTAGGGTTGCTCGACCGTCATGGAAGCCATGTTCCAGATTGTCACTGTTTTGTCGTCACTCGCCGATGCTAAAAATCGACCATCCGGGCTAAAAGTGGCGCTGGTAACTTTTCCGTTGTGTTTCAATGTTTTCAGCAACTTGCCGGTGCGATAGTTCCAAAGCTTTACCGTTTTGTCATCGCTTGCCGAAACTAATATTTGACCGTTTGGGCTAAAGCTGACGTGATTAACCAAACTACCGTGTGCTTTGTCAATCGTTCTTAGTAAAGTACCGTCTGTTTGCCAAAGTTTTATTGTCTTGTCAGAACCAGTCGAAGCTAAGAGGCGACCGTTAGGGCTAAAACTGACGCTGGTGACGCTCTCACGATGACCTGACAAGGTTTTCAGGATCTTGCCATCGCGCCGCCAAAGTTTTACCGTTTTATCGACGCTGGCAGAGGCAATTGTCTGACCATCGGGGCTAAAGCTGACGCTCCAAACGACATCACGATGTCCTTCCAAGCGATTGCGTTCTTGTACTCCGTAGATTGCCTGCTGCATCGCCGTAACGACGCGCATTTGGGTATCGGGTTCTACCCCAACTGCACTTTCAAGGCTTTTCCCTGCCCTCAAGGCTTCAATTAAGGCATCAAATTCTTTGTAGGAGACAAAGAGCGTTTCGGAAGAAGCACTTAGGGCGGTGAGTTGAGCATTGGTTTGCGCGATCGCTGCCAGCTTTCTTTGAGCTTCGGCTCGCAGCGCAAATCCCCCGGCAGAAACTGCCAGGATTGTCATCATAATGCCGACGCCAATCGTTCGCAATTGTTGTTTCCGTGCCTGATACAGCTTTTCCTCACTTTGTGCTAATTGGGCTTTCAAGTTCAGATCGGATTTTTGACGAATCCGATCGACTAGATAATCATGAACCAATTGGTAACGGGCTTCTGACCCTTCCCAAATTACGAAAACCAAACCAGATCCTACAAGAATTTCTAAAATTAAGTCTAGTAGAGGCATTTCCCCGCCCACTGCTCTTTCCGCCTCAAGCTGCAATACGGTTGCCAGCTCTTGCTTCGTCTTCAGGGGTCGCGTTCCTTTCTCGTTCGTCAATAAAAATAAAACGTTCCAAGCCAAAGCTTCATTTTCGATACCACAATCAGCAATGACTTTTTTCAGAAATCGCTCAACCAGTTCGGCTTTCGGATTCGCTCCCAATTGCTGATACTGTTGCATCGTGGTGATTTTGTCTTCTTCTTCCTGCAATTGGGCACCCACTAATTGCAATTCAATGGGGCGCACCTCTCCCAGTTCTTCAGCCAAATCTTCCACTAACCGATTAATTAACTGTGGCTCTAAATAAAAAAATGGAGAGCGTTCGGTTAAGCTTTTAACAATCTGCCGCGCATCCGGCTTAGAAAAATTCCCCAAATAGTAGCGAATATCTTGGTTTAAAATGTCGTTATTTATGACATCTAAATACTGGAGTCGTTCGCACTCTAGTAAATAATGCAGATAGTCTTCTCGCAGAGACAAAATAACTTTTACAAAGGGAATGTTGAGGCAGTCGCGCAAAAATTCATAAAACTGCCGCCGCATCGCTGGATTAGTACAGACGAAAAAGAATTCTTCAAACTGGTCAAAAATCAGAACGGTTAACAGATTGCGATCGCTATTGTGTCGCAACTGTTCTAGGAGGTTGGCAGCAAGTAGTGTCGGCGGAACCGCAGACATTGGCATTTCTTCAGCGCGATCGCTTTCTTCTAAGATTTCCTGTAAAGATAAAGTTTCTCCGCCCGTTCTCACTTCGCTGCTATCTTCTGACTCCTGTCCGGACGCGATCGGGACGGGAAGGTGTTGGGCGTCTTCCTCCTCTAAAGGGAGTTCTGATTCCTGGTTTCTGACTCTGAGTTCCTTCGATAATTGTCTTGCCAGCGTCCCTACCCAATCTTTATAAACTTCGATAACGACAGGTAAAACATCACGTGCGCCGATGCTTTTGAGCTGGAGTGCTGGAACTAAACCAGCAGTGATAATTGAGCTTTTACCAACTCCAGAAGGACCGTGAATCACAATCAATTTGTAGTCATTGCGGCCAATCCGGTCAATGAGGCGAGTGACATCCTGCTGCCGACCAGAAGCAGCAATTTCCTGGGGAATCGACCCTCCCAAGCGCATATCTCCTCCAGATGTGACGCCTGGGTTCAGAGCCTGCCGGTAAGGCTGTAGGCGTCCGGCACCTGTAAAAGAACGGAACCCGTATTGATGCTCCAGGGAACGCTGCTCTTGCTTCAGTTGAAAGGCTTGCAGATAATCACCCTGCTGAAAGTAGAGCGATCGCAGTGCCTTGAGAATCCGCAAACATAAATGGGGATCGTACTGATGGTTACACTTGTTGAGCGCCTGTTCCAAGTTTTGAATCGCGGCGGCAGCTTGCCGCTGTCCCAAATGTTTCTGAGACTGTGCCAGCAGCAACAAATATAAACTTTCGTACTGAGATTGCGGGATTGAGGCAGAAGTTGTCTGGAACGTTTCTTCCGCCAGCGTTGAAAGTGCCAGAGTCGCTTGCTGATACGCTTCTATCCAATTGGACTGGTTAAGCGCCACCTCCGCCAGAAAGCCAAAATCTTGAGCCTGCTGGAGGTTTGCATCATAAGTTTGATGCAGGATCAAAGCTTTTTCTGCCAGCTCCTGCAAATCCGCCCACGCTTCCAAACGCCGCAACACTTCACAAAGGAATGAAATAAACTTAGCAACCAGTTCTGGACGTTGAGCTTCCTCAAAAACTTCAATGCACTGCTGAAAATAATCTCTCGCTTGCTTCCAGTGCTGGCGGCTCATTTCCGGTCGCAAGTTAGCCAAACGGGTATAGCATTGCCCCAAGTGAAACAGCAGCAAACCCACTTTTAGGACTGAGTGCTGAGGACTAACGACACACAGAGAATCGGAAATCGTGGTGCTTGCCTCTTGACCCTCATTTCTGATGTTTTCCCCAGTCCGTACTTCGTGGCGCTTTGCTAACAGTTCTGAGTCTTCAGTCCTGAAATAAGCCAGACTTCGTTGATAATGGGCAATGCTTGACTGGATTTGATCGGTAGCGTAGTCATTGCGCCCCCGCACAAATTCGAGACTTGCCTGTAGTTGAGGCTCCAATTGTTGCCCGCGACGCCGCAAATCTGTTAAGGCCGACTCCAGTTCTAGGCGATGCTGGGAACCAACAACTAAATCGAGAGCGGAATGGTGCAACAACTCAAAATTGCTAGAATCTAGCTCTCTGGCAAATAGAGAGTCCGCTTTCTGCCGCAATAATTCGATTAACTCATCCCCTGACATCACAAACCGGATCGAAGAAGCTGCCCAGCTTTTGAAATCTGGCGCAAACCGAATCAGCTTTTGTAGCACCGCGTCGGAGAGCCACAACACGAGGGGGAAAGGAAACTGAGCGCGAAATTCATCGCGTACTTGATTGGTTGAGGTCAGCAGCTGATCGAGAGCGATTACCGACTCCAGCCCTAAGATCATCGCGGCGGACAATATTTCTGTTTGTCGAGACGTATTCCCTGGCTCTTCCAGCGCTTCCAAGATGGGGTTGTAAAGCGTCTTGACCGAATCTGCTAATATCACCTCGCGCACGGGAAACGGATTTTGTTCCCGTACCTGCTGCACCATCCGCTGTTGCAACAAGCTATAGTTGCAGCGCACCAAAATTAGCGAGAATTGCCCCTGAGAAAGGGCGATCGCTCTCAAGAGCGTCTTTAATGAGCGTTGGTTGTATGCATCTGCCTCTTCTGGTCGGCTCAGATCGGTCATTGCTTCTACGTTTGGCCTGCGCGTTCGATAGACAATATTCCTCTGCCAATGCTTTAGCAGTAGCGGTATTTTAAAAACGAATAGGCACAAATACTATTTTTAATCAGATGAACCGGCTTCGGAGCTGCTTAGGTTTTGCATTTGCAATTGACTGATAATTCGCCAGAATTATCGTCAGGCAGCTTTGTTATACGTGAGTTTTATAATTCCCAGAAATCGTTGATTAAAATGAGTTCCTCCACTCATTTCTGCCAAGATGTCTCTTTTCGTAGTGGCTTAAGCCAAGAGTCTTATAAAGAATCCAGATAGGGAACCATCTGGAACTGCGTACCCAGCAGGAATTTTCGGTATTGCTCCCAACACTGGCATCCAGGAATGGTTTGCGAACCTGGTTGGTTCGCAACTCCCCCTTTAGCAGAGGTTCTTGACGGCTGTTTCGGCAACTCACATCTTATTATGTAGTTATCAGAGAATAAACGATTTTTCTGATAAAAGAAAATAGTATCTGTCCTGAGCAAGAACTGAACTCTAATCGCTCCTGATACAATCGAGTTCCTCTAATCCGAGGTAGGCATCAGCTCATCCGGAAACTTTTGCGAATGTTAGGACAAAGTTGTACTCAAGGGGATTCCTTGCCTACTCCGAGAAGGGAACCTCTAATCTCACGCTTCTATAGCTATGCCAGTCTTTGGCTACACAGGGCAAGTAGGAAGCTAGGGAATAACAGCGATTGGGTAGATTTCCTGGAAAGTCGTTTGGAGTACCTTACTAAAAAAAGCTCCGAGCCAGACTCAATAGACTGGAGACTCGGAGAAAATAAGCGCGAATAGAAGAGAAGAACAGATGATAAAAAGCGCGATCGCCGAGCGAGGAAAATTGATGCTTCTCTCTACTTCCCGCATCAGCAAGCTGAAAAATTCCCTTACCTCGATTAAAGCTTAGCTTCCAGAGACTTGAGAAACTCTGTGTTAACACCCGACTCGCGGGTAAGGGCGATTTTGCCGGTACGAGCAATTTCACGCAAACCAAATTTATTCAGCACTTGAACAATCGCCACCAATTTGCCTGGATCTCCCACCACTTCTAAAGTGAGCGCATCCTCCGCAATGTCTACTACCCTAGCGCGGAAAACCTGAGCCAATTCAATCACTTCCGAGCGATTGGAGCTGGTAGCATTCACCTTTAGCAACATTAGTTCTCGTTCTACACACGGAGTATCCGTTATATCCTGGACTTTTAGTACATTCACCAGCTTGTAGAGCTGCTTGGTGAGTTGCTCGATCACCCGGTCATCTCCCGGCACGACCATCGTAATCCGGGAGATTCCGAGCTGTTCAGCTGGTCCAACAGCAAGGCTTTCAATATTAAATCCCCGACGGGCAAACAAACCGGCAATCCGAGTCAGGACTCCAGCTTCATCTTCAACCAAAACTGAAAGGGTATGTTTCATTTTATACAAAACAGGCGGAGGCGCGATGTTGCTTTCAACACGCTAAGCAATATTTTGCTTCCTTACAAGAAGCTACGTGGGTTGTAAGCAGTACGTTAGCAAAGACTTACTACCTACACGGTATGCGAAGGCAATGTTAACAGAAATTACGTCAACGAAGCTACATCTTAATGTTACTGTATAGCACCCCTTGGCTACAAAAAACGGCTATCTCTGTATATTTAGAGATTTTTAGCCCCCCAGAAAACCTTAAATCTTTTCATTGATAGATGTCTTGATTTAGCAATTTCATAATAATGGTGTAGTTCAGCTTAATTTGGAGCAAAAATACCTATGGGTTGGTTAAAAAGACTTTTTGGCATGGAAAAGCCGCAAAATGCACAAACTAATGCGGTACCAGCACCGACAGCTCAAGCTCCTGCCTCAACCGGCACTGCAAGTAGCAGCGAGACGATTCCGCCAGAGCGAGTGGGATTAACTGGAGAATATGACCAAAGCGGACTTGCCAAGCGGGTTGCTCTAGCTTTCGATCAAGATCCGGATCTGGATGATATTAATACGCTCTATGTAGCCCAAACCGGCGGCACAGTTGTGCTAAAAGGACAAGTTCCCAGCCAGCAAATTCTCAATCAAATGGTCTCGGTCGCCCGGAGTGTGGAGGGTGCCACGGGTGTCCAAACCGATCAAGTCACCATTGGCTAGAAGTTAGAGGCCTAGAAATTCGAGGCTAGAAGAAAAAATCGATAGGGTGGGAAGTGCCCACCCTACTTGGCGAAAAGCTAATCACTCACTGCTAACTGTTTTTGGGGTGTAGCAGAGCTATCTACCTGGTCTTCAGGCATCGTTTCAAGCCAGTTGAGGATAATCTGGTTAACTTCATCTGGACATTCGTCATGGGGACAGTGACCTGCATCCAGCTCAACCAACTGAAGCTTAGGGTTGATATCCCTAAATCGAGCCAGTACGCTAAAAGGAATCATTTTATCTTGCCGACCCCAAATCAAGAGCATGGGCGTGTTCAAGGTTGGCAGTAAGGTTTTGACACTGGGGCTAAATTTAGCACTGGTCATCGCTTTGAGGATGGCACCGAATGCTGCCGCCGAACCCCGATCTTGAGCAGGGCCTGCCAGAATATCTACCAGTTCGTCAGTAACAGCATTTGGGTTAGCGTAAGCGATCGCTGCCCACTTGCGGACGAAGGAGGGACGCCTGACTAGATAAAAGACATTCTGGAGAATCACGGGTGAAGCCACAACACCTTTGACCCCTGCCACAACGGGTCGCAACCAGGCGGGAATTGCCTCTTCCTCCACGGAGGGATCGGGCAAACTCATCATCACAAAACCTTTCACCATCTCTGGATGCGCGGCTGCCACTGCCAGACACACCAGCGATCCTATGGAATTTCCGACTAAGACTACTGGCTGCTGAATAAAAGTCCCCCAGAAATCATAAACTTGCTCTACCCAAAGATCGACTTTGTAGTCTGCCTGCGCCTTTCGGGATGCCCCAAATCCCAGCATATCCAGCGCATAAACCGTGTGAGACTGACCGAGTACCGCTAGATTGTGTCGCCAGTGTCCAATGGAAGTCCCAAATCCATGCAGCAGCAATAAGGGGGTCGTCTTTTGTGTCGGTTGAGACGCCCGGATGTACGTATAGCGAGTCTGCCAACCCCGCCAAACCCAGTCTCTTTGACTGCCAATTCGATGCTGCCAATGCTGGGTCACGATCGCTTTTGCCTCAAATTAATAAGTTTTATAAACTTTATCTTTGTCTGTTAATTTCCATTTTAGTGGTTTGCTGCTAGAGCGTGTCTCATCAGGGTTTCTGAGAACTTAAGTTAACAAACCTAGACAAAACCCATGCTGTATGGCTGCACAGAAAAAGTCCCTACCCCGAACACCAGACTTACATCGTCTGCGTAAATTGCCAATCAACAGTCGTTGAGGGGGAGATGGGAGCGATCGCTTTTTGGAAGTTACGTGAACAACTATAGACAGAAACTCTCCCATACTCAGTAGAATGGCAGATACAAGGAAAGAAAAACTTGGTTTCTTTGGGAATGAAATTGAGAACGCCAGGAAGCAGCCTGTAGCCCTAGTGCGATCGCTCAAACATTCAACAACCCACTGCTATCAAAATTAACCTTATCAACTAACCGAGCAAACATAACCCTAATGCCTGTGATTGAGAAAAGACGCACTCGCGATCTACCCCAAATTAACGAACGTATTCGTTTTCCCCAAATTCGCGTCATTGACACCGATGGCACGCAGCTGGGAATTATGACGCCAAACGAGGCTATCCGCATCGCTGAAGAAAAAGAGCTGGATCTTGTCCTGCTCAGCGATAAGGCAGAACCCCCCGTTTGCCGGATTATGAACTATGGCAAGTATAAATTTGAACAGGAGAAAAAAGCGCGGGAAGCTCGGAAAAATCAGCATACTGCTGATGTCAAGGAAGTGAAGATGCGCTACAAGATTGAAGAGCATGACTATCAGGTGCGAGTTAATCAAGCCGAGCGCTTTCTGAAGTCGGGAGATAAGGTCAAAGCCACGATTACGTTCCGAGGTCGCGAAATTCAACACAGCGATTTAGCCGAGGACTTGCTCAAGCGGATGGCGACGGATTTACAGGAACTAGCGGAAGTGCAGCAAGCTCCCAAAAAAGAAGGTCGCAACATGATGATGCTGCTGTCTCCGAAAAAATAGCTCAGTAGTCGGCGGTCAGTAGTCAGTGGTCAGTGGTGTGGGGAAGACCAGGCGTCGCCCGAACAGTGGTCAGTGGCAAAAAAGAAACACTGACCACTGACTACTGACAACGGACAAAATACCAATGAAACTGAACAATCGCGCTTGGTCTTGGTCCGATTGGGGTCGGGGATTACTCCAGTGGGTCAATCTTCGTCCAGAAGAAGGAGAGCGAACACTATTCATGTTCGTTTTCTATACCACAACTTCCATCGGCATCATCTGGGCAGAAGCTAGTACTGTAGCCCTTTTTCTGAAAGAGTATGGCGCAGAGCAATTGCCCCTGTTCTATATCCTCTCAGCGGGTATCGGTTCGAGCCTGGGCTTTGTCTACTCTTGGATGCAAAAGATTTTGCCTTTGCGCTGGGTAGTTGTCCTAGTAGCCTCCCTTGCAGTCATCCCCCTTGTCCTATTCCGCCTGGGATTAGATATTGTCTATTTGGCTGGCGTCACAGTCTTTCTGATGCGGCTGTGGGTGGAAGCGATTAACGTCCTCAATGACCTCAACACTTCCATTACGGCTAATCAACTCTTCAATATCCGGGAAATTAAGCGCACCTACCCCCTCATTAGTAGTGGCATCCTCGTTGCAGATGTTGTCAGTGGTTTTTCCCTCCCCCTAATCCTCGCCACCGTTGGGCTGAATAACGTTTCCCTAGTTGCTGTCGTGATGATGGGGTTGGGAGCTTGTAGCCTTTTTTATCTCACCCAGCAGTATAAGCAAGCCTTTCCGGATTCTCCCGTCAGAGCCAGCTTAAATCAAGAAAGCGACTTCACATCCAGGCGTCTGAGAGGCCCCTTGCAGCGCTACGTCATCCCCTTATTTGGCTTCTTCATCGTCGGGCAGATTCTGTTTTTGTTAATTGATTTTCAGTATCTGAGTCAATTAGAGCTGAACTTTGATAGCAAGGAAATTGCCAGCTTCCTCGGTTTGTTTAGCGGCATCGTGGGTTTATGCGAACTAGCAACCCAGTGGTTTATCTCCAGTCGAGCCATCGAACGGCTGGGAGTATTTGTTGCCGCTATGTTGTTGCCTGTGGCAATTATTATTCTTAGCTTGGTTGCTCTCACCGGGATTACAGGCTTTTTTCTAGGTCTGATCTTCCTCAAATTTATAGACGAACTGCTGCGCTATACCCTCATGGCTGCCCTTGGGCCGGTTCTATTCCAACCGCTCCCCGACAACATTCGCAGCTCAATCATGGCCCAGGTGCGGGGCATTGCCGAATCCCTCTCCACAGGATTTACTGGAGCGGGGATTTTAGGCATCATCAGCTTGTTAGCCTTTGCCTTTCACAACCTGTCGGAGAACTCGCTGCGATCGCTCCAAAGTTGGGTGTTTGTCGCCGTTATTATTATTTTTGCCCTCCTCTGGCTGTTAATTGTTTTCCTGCTCCGATCGAGCTATGTCGGCTTGCTGGTTCAGAGCGCTCAAGGAGAACGGCTGAGCGTTTCAGATGTCGATTTGCGAGTCCTCAAGCGTGCTGTCGTCGAAACACTGGAGAAACCAGGTACGGAAGCAGATAAACGCTCTTGCATCGAACTCCTGTGCCAAATCGACTTGGAGGATGTGGGTGAAATCCTTGCTCCGCTGCTCACTCACCTCACTCCAGCCTTGCAGCGCCAGAGCCTAGAAGCAATGCTGCTGACGCCGAATCCCACTTATTTAGACCAAGTTCAGGGGCTGATTGCTCAAAAACTCAATCCAGAAGTTCTTGCTGTCGCTCTACGCTATATCTGGCTAACTCAGGAAACCCCTGATATTAGCCAGTTACAGCCCTACCTCCGCCCAAACGTAGACCCGGTGGTACGGGGAACCGCCGCCGCCTTAATATTGCGCCGGGGCACCCCGACGGAGAAAGCCGAAGCGACCAATACCTTGCGCCGGATGCTGACTCATCAACGGGAACGGGAACGAGTCATGGGTTGTCGAGCGCTGGGAGAGGCAGATTATTTGCAGGCACTGCGACTTTATATTCCTAGTTTGTTACAAGATGAGTCTTTGCGCGTGCGCTGCGCCTTGCTAGAGGTAATTTCCTCAACCCGTTTACACGAATACTATCCGGCTCTGGTGCGAGGGCTTTACTACAAATCTACCCGCGAAGCCGCTCTAGGTGCGATTGTGCGTTTAGGAGATGAAGCGATTCCGATGCTGGTCGAGTTAGCACAAGATATCCACAAACCAGATTTGGTAAGGCTACAGGCTTGGAGTGCGATGGGTCAAATTGGCACGCCGGAAGCCCTCAATCAGTTGGTGGCTCATCTAAAAACCGGCTGGGGGACTACGCGACGCAACATCCTGCGGATTCTGCTCAAAATGCCCCACGAAACCGGAATCGAGGGGGTTCTCGACCGCTTAGGTCGCAGCGGTGTTGAAATGTTAATTGAGCAGGAAATGCTGTTTGTCGGACACTTGTATGCTGCTTTAGTAGATTTGTCAGCGGATGAACCAATTGAATCTTTTTTCGCCTCAACACGAGAAGCAAACCAGTCAGCGCTCTCATTGCTACAACGGGCACTTCTGGAAGAGCAGTCGGATGTGATTGAGCGGTGTTTTTTGCTGATGAAGTTTCTTTATCCGGCTAGCTCGATTCAAGCAGCAGCGTTTAATCTCCAATCTGATTCGCCGTCGAATATCGCGCTGGGGTTGGAAATTTTGGATAATACTCTAGATATTGCTAAGAAGCGATCGCTCGTGGGAATTCTCGACCGGCGACCGGAGAAAGAAAAACTGCAAAACTTGGCAGAGATGTTTCCTTATCAACCGATGATTCAGAGCGATCGCCTGCGTCGGTTGCTGGATTTACGTCATTTTCTGTCAGACTGGCCTTTAGCATGTTGTTTTCATGCAGCACGTCAGGCGAAATGGAGTTTGACGCCGGAACAGACGCTGGTGTGTCTGCGCCATCCCACCGGCTTTGTGCGGGAAGCGGTTTTGGCTTATTTGAGAGCCGCTGCACCCCGCGCTTTGCAGGAAATGTTGCCCGTCCTGAAAAATGACCGCGATCGCCTTGTCGCCGCCCAAGTTCAGCAGATGATGGCAGAACTGGGACAATAGAGGGACTAGAGACTCTGGACTCTGGATGATTACCCTAATGACGATGGGCTGTTCTCAAGTCTAAAGTCTAAAGTCCAAGGTCTAAAAGTCTAAAGTCTAAAAGTCCAAAGTCTAGAGTCTAGATTCCGATGTTAACCAGCGTTGAGCGCCTATTATTTGTCAGAGGCGTCCCGATTTTCCAGGAACTGCGGGATGATTTTCTGGTGCGGCTGGCTTCTGTGATGGATGAGCTATCCTTTCCAGCGCATCATACGATTTTTACCGAAGGACAAGAGGGGCGATCGCTCTACATTGTCGTTTCCGGCAGGGTACGGGTTCATTTTGGCGGTCGAGATTTGGCGCACTTAGAGCAGGGAGCCACCTTTGGGGAGATGTCGTTGTTTGATGCTGAGCCGCGTTCGGCTTCGATTACGACTTTGGAATCTTGCGAGTGTCTGATGCTGACGCAGTTGCAACTGTATGATGCGATTGATGAGACGCCAGGAATTGCGGTGAACATCATTCGTTTGCTGTCCCGCCGCATCCGCGAACTGAACAACAAAATCAACGTTTATAAGGCGGAAAGTCAGGAAGCAGATTTAAGTAAGGCGGGGAATTTGGGAGGATGAACTGCGAAGCAAGGAGAAAAAGCCAGGAAGAGACGCGATCGCATCCATTAGCCAAATTCTTTATTAGCTTAGTTAATTATCTGTACTGGCTTCCAACTATCCAACGACTTCCGAATCAAAGTTAATTCATCCATATATTCATTCAGTTGAGCTTTCCGTTCCTTTAAACTTGTCACAATTCGAGGGGGTATTACTTCCTTTTTTCGGGGTTCGGTTGCCAAATGCTCCAGCTCATTCCCTAATGATTGAATTAGCTTATTAGTTAGCGTCTCTGTATTTTGCGAAGCTGCCTTTTCTTGAATATTTTCAGTTTCTACTTCCCCGCTTACAAGACGGGTATTCAGGGAATCTTCTATTGCTTTAGCAGCTTTATTGAGTTCTGCCAAAACTCCACTCAGAAGATTCCAACCTAAATTTTCAATAATTGTTTGAAGCACTATTTCTTGAATAACAGGAATTCCGCTATCTCTTAGAACTTTTGGCGCAATTTCCATAGGCTGGGGAACTCTAAATTCACCTTCCTCAGTTTCTTCTATATAGTTCCCTAAAAATACTTGGACGAACTCTTTTGTATGACTGCTAGTTGCTGTGCTGTTTTGAATCAGTTTTGCTAAAAGTCCTTTTCTAGAATTTGCCGAATAGATAATCGGACTTAAAAAACCTAAGCCGATTAACGTTTGTTTGCAGATTTCAATAACTTCAGAAACGTCTATATGTGTGTTTTTCGGCTCAACCTCATTAATAATAAAGAAAACCTTACCTTGATTAATTGCTAAAGTTTGGCGATATTTCTCTATTATATTTTTTAAGAAAACGGATACAGAATCATTTTTAAAATTATTCTCATTTAAAATAAATAAGATTACATCGGTATTTTCTAAAGTTTCTAAGATTATCTGTTCTTGCTCTGTTGTCGGGGTGAATTTTATAGATGCTTGCTCATTTTCAACAGACAGATCGCTTAGAGTAAAGCCAGCTAGAGATGAAAGCGTGCTAATTGCTTCAATCGGATGTTCTATTTCAAAGCGGATAGTCCGAGCGGGATTATGTTGATTCCGAATAGATTGAGTATGCTCTAGGAATTTTTGGGCAATTCCGACCGCATCACCAGAAGCGATCGCAACAGGTTGCCAATGTCCTTCTCGATACTCCAGAAATCTATGCACTTGTCCAGAATCAATATGTCGGATATCGGTACGGCAGACAGTAATCGCTTCAGCTTCACTCGGTAAAATATCTGCACCTATTAAAGCATTTAGGAAAGTGTTTTTGCCTGTATTCAGAGGAGCAATAACCGCAACTTGATACTTCTGCTCTTTTAAAGCATATAACGCTTTAGTAATGTCATTTTCGATGCGTTGTAACGCCTTGGTATCGTCTCTCTCCCCTTCGCGTGTTGCTCGAATTTCTTGAAGGGACTGTAAGAGTAGCCTACCTGTGATGTAAATGCTGTCGTGTGCTGCTTGAAACTGTTCAGAAGACATAGCAATCGTCCGCCGAAAGGGGCTAGCGTAAGTTAGCTAAAGCTTACATCAGCTGAACGCAGAAGAAACAAACAAGAGTGACAGTTGCGATCGCAGGCTACTACACGCTCAAGCATTGCAGACACAAGTCGCGATCGCGTACAGCCCTTTGGGCATGAAAACAGCGAAGTGAGGCGTCAGCCTAGCGCCAACCTGTCGGTTCCATCCGTCAATTTACGTTTCGCTTGACTCCTTCCCCGCTAGGGAAAAACGAAGACAATGCTTTAGAAATCGAGCCGGAATCTCCGGACAGCCGCCAAAATGAAGATGGACGTAGGAAGCATGAACGTGATGCACTGCCCATCCCTCACTGGTAACAGGACTCTTGGGATCGTACCCCCGAATTTGAAATAGCGGCGCTTCCGGTTCCTCAGTTAAGTGAGAACGGTGAAACTCATGCCCCCAAACGCTTCCCCCAGCCGGGAGGAGGGGACTTTCTTGCAGCGCGATCGCTTGCCGATACCCTAAACTCAGGCGCGAACTCATGGCGGCTATGGTTGGTAAAACTCCTACCATTGGGTAAGAATTTTCCTCAAAATCTACAATTTTTTCAGACAAATACATTAAACCGCCACACTCGGCATAAGTGGGCATTCCCGCCAAAATAGCCTTCCGCACTGCATCACGAGTCGCGGTATTTTCAGCCAAGTTTTGGGCAAAAACTTCCGGGAAACCACCCCCAAAATATAATCCTTGGATGCCTTCTGGTAAGCTTTTGTCCGTCAGCGGACTCCAAAACACCAATTCTGCTCCCAGGGATGCAAGTATATCTAGATTGTCTTGGTAATAGAAGCTAAAAGCGCGATCGCGGGCAACAGCAATTCTTAAGGGATCGAGGATATCCCGTGAAGGCTGGGATGAAGGATGAATTAATTCTATTTGTTGCCTTTGTTCTACCTTGAGAAGCGGCAAGAGGTGTTCCCACTCAAAGCAACTGTCTCCCAAATCGGCAAGCCGATCGATTAAAGCGTCCATCTGAGACAGCTCTGCGGTGGGCACCAAGCCCAGATGCCGGTCGGGAATGCTGATATTCTCTTGCCGCCGCAAAATTCCTAGAATGGGCAACTGCAAAGGTTCTAGAGCTTCTTTGAGAAGTTGCAGGTGGCGATCGCTTCCCACCCGATTTAACACTACTCCAGCAATCTTGATTCTAAAGTCAAAAGAACGATAGCCATGAGCGATCGCTGCCACCGAACCAGATAACCGGCTGCAATCTAACACCAACAGCACGGGTAAATCCAAAAGCCGCGCAATATGAGCCGTACTTCCAAAGTCAGTGCTGAGTGCAAAATTTTCCGTTTCTCGCTCAAGATTTAACTTTTCATTCTGAATTCTCTTGACTCCGTCAAATAGCCCCATGACCCCTTCCACGAGGGCATAGTCGCTTCCGTAACGATGAGCAAGAAAAGACTGCTGCACGTAAGTTTCAGAGGTCAGTACCGGGTCTAAATTCCGGCAAGCACGACCAGTCACGTACGTGTGAAACATCGGGTCGATGTAATCTGGCCCTACTTTAAAAGATTGAATCTGGTAACTCCGACGACATAAAGACGACAGCAGGGCGAGCGTAACTGTCGTTTTGCCCACCCCGCTGCGTTCTCCGGCGATCGCTAAAGCCATATTTACTCATTGCTTGTTGTTCATCGTTCATCTATGTTGCGATGAACAGTTGCTATGAACAATGAACAATTCGCGATTAACCATTCGCGCTCGCTAATTTGAGAATTGCCGCCGTGATCGCCATACTTTCTACGTAAAGCATATCCCGGCTCCAACGCCGCAACTGCTGACTTAACAAGAACTCAGCTTTTTGGTCAGACATCGGCGTTACCTGTTGAATCCGGCAAGCTTGGGCACCACCACCTGCCTCCATCCGCATACAACCCGTCGTTTCGGAACACAAAACCGTACAACAGTCTGCATCCAGGTTCGTCGAACTCAGACGTAGCGCAATCAAGTCACCCGGTATATCGCCCCAGTCAGCAGTAGGAATCCCTGCCAACTCCGCTTCTATTGTCCGCTGATCGGGAGCAACAAATTCAATCCGCTTGATGTCATAATCACCGCCTTCTTTGGTATATGAAACGGGGTGCCACTGCAACCGGCTCGCCAGCCAACCAATAAACATCAATGCTTGGTCAGGATTGCCCTTTTCATAATTAATCGTCACCTTATCCACTTCCTTAAGAGCCTCGCGGCGCTCTGGTGGATCAAAAGCTTCGGCGGTTAATTCTTGCCACGGAGCCAGCCGACGCCAATTGAGGTCGGCAACCGGAATGCCTTGTTCCAGAAGGGTTTGTACCCGCAGTAAATCATCCTGTGGTTCGTTGAAAACACAGGAGTCAACGATCACAGAATTGCAGACTGCTGCCAGCCGCTTAAACAGAGCATCATTGGGATCGGGCGTACCCTTCCACCAGAGAAACTTAGGCAGACCGCCGATTAGCAACCCACTCACAATCCCACCGATACGTTCCAAAGCTTCGGCGGTGCCTTGCAGAGTAATGTATTCGCAGCAGATCAGGGTATTATGACTTTGCTTTTGGATGGGGCAATAGGCTGAGACTTGGGCAGTCACGCCTTCATCTTCCCCAGAGACGGGACACAGGGCAATGATGCGACAGGGGTTCGCGGCAGCGATCGCATCCGCAATTCTAAAGCTATCTGAGGAAGACTGCTGACCATTACTGGCATCTGCCTCTTTTGTATTCCCATCGGAGCGCTTCTTTGCTTGCTCTACTCGCAGTCGGTCGAGGATTCCGGCATCCGTCTTGCCCGTTACTGGCAGTCCATAAGCTTTCTGAGCCGTCTTGATCGCCGCCTCTGTCAGCGGGCCATCAATTCCATCGATCGGGCCTTTGTAAAATCCTAAAGCTGCCAACAGCTGCTGAGTTTCCTCCGGTTCGTAAACCACAAAAGTAAATGTGGTTGCCCGCGTAGCCATCGGAGACTCGCCATTATCATTGTCGCTATTGTAGCTTTGCCAAATTTGATGCAGTTCTGCCTCAATTTCTGTCATTGAGACATCTTTGGGCGGTTGTATTGAAACAATCGGAAGAGATTGTGTTGCCATATTCAGTGATTGAAGAAAAGGTAATTGGTAAAAAGGTAATTGGTAATTGGTAAAAAGGTAATTGGTAAAAAGTTTTAAGTTGTAGAGACGCGATTTATTGCGTCTGAGTTTTGAATGGAAGAGTTTCTTCTAACTTCAAACTCAATACTTACAACTCTGATTACCCATTACCGATTACCCATAAACCAACTACAATCTGCGCCAGCGGCGTCCATCTTGATTAATCAAGAATTCTGCTTCCTCTGGCTCCCAGGTTCCCGCTTCATACTGGGGAACCGATGCTGGGTCAGTGCTTGCTTCCCAAGCGTTTAATGCCGGTGTTACGACACGCCACGCTTCTTCCACTTCATCAGCTCTCGTGAACAAAGTTTGGTCGCCTAACATACAGTCGATTAACAGCCGGTCATAAGCATCGGACGTTGCCATCCCAAACGAGGAACCATAGCTAAAGTCCATATCTACCGAGCGCGTCCGCAGTTCTGTTCCCGGCATTTTGGCTTCAAAACGCAGAGAAATTCCTTCATTCGGCTGAATCCGCATCGTCAGCACATTCGGACTTGCTTGCTGGGCGGCAGATTGAAAGATTAAGAAAGGAACTTCGCGGAAGTGGATGGAAATCTCGCTGACCTTCTTGGGTAGACGCTTGCCGGTTCGCATATAGAAAGGAACTCCTTGCCAGCGCCAGTTATCAATTAGCAGCTTCATTGCTACATAAGTTGGCGTCGTGGAGTTGGGATTGACCCCCGGTTCTTCTCGATATCCAGGCACCGGCTTACCCTTCATCCATCCAGCAGAGTATTGACCCCTAACCGCTGATAATTCCAGGTTATGCACGTCTGCCAGGTGAGTTGCTTGCAGAACCTTCATTTTTTCGGTGCGGATACTATCGGCATCTAGGGAATTGGGCGGTTCCATTGCCGTGAGGCAGAAAGTCTGCATCAGGTGGTTCTGCATCATATCCCGCAAGGCTCCGGAGCTTTCGTAGTACCCGGCACGGTCTTCGACGCCTACAGTTTCTGCCACCGTAATTTGAACGTGATCGACAAACTGTCGGTTCCAAATCGGCTCAAAAATTGCGTTAGCGAAACGGAAAACCAGGAGATTCTGAACCGTTTCTTTACCCAGATAGTGGTCGATGCGGTAAACCTGTTTTTCTTGGCAAACCTGCTGCACTACGCGGTTTAGGGCTTGGGCGGAGTTGAGATCCCGTCCAAAAGGTTTTTCAATCACCAGACGGGTTTTCAGGGGGTCATCGAGCATGCCCGCCGTACCCAATTGGCGAAGCGCTTCTGGGAAGAAATTTGGAGAAACGGAGAGGTAAAATACGCGGTTTCCTCGCGTTCCGCGCTGACCATCCAATTCTGCTAAGAAGGCTTTCAGTTTCTGGTAACTTTCGGGCTTGTCAATATCACCAGGGCAGTAGTATAGACCTTGGGCGAAGTCGTGCCAGAGTTCTTCTGAGCCAATCCCATCGCTAAATTCTTCGATCCCCTCGCGCATCTGCTCCCGGAAGTAGTCGTGGCTCCACTCCCGACGCGCCACGCCGACAATGGTCATTTCCGCTGGCAGGCGTCGTTGCAGCTTCATCTGATAGAGAGCTGGCACGAGCTTCCGTTGCGTCAAGTCTCCGGATGCCCCGAAGATTACCAATATCTGCGGCTCTGGTATCCGTTCCTGCCGCAACCCAACACGTAAAGGATTTTCTAGCAGTGTGACCATAGAAGGATAGTTTTGAATTTTGAATCTTGAATTTTGAATTTTGAGTTTTGAGCTTTGAGTTTTAAATTCCTAGCTGAATTGATAACTTTGAATTATCAGACCCCTTTCTTAACTTAAAACTCAGCACTCAAAACTCAAAACTTTCTTACACGGGTTGCAGATGTTTGATTTTCTCTTCCAAGGATGCGGTTAGAGATTCAAAGGGCTTCACAAATTTCTCAATTCCTTCGACTAGCAATTCGTCCATCACTTCGTCTAGATTGATGTCGATGTCGGGGTCTTTGAGACTTTCAATCAGCTGATAGGCTTCTTCCACCCCAGTTTCAATGCGAGAAGCAACGTCGCAGTGGTCGGCGCAGGCTTCGATGGTATTCGGTGGCAAGGTGTTTACTGTGTCTGGACCAACCAGCTCATCCACATACATGACATCGCTGTAGCTGGGGTCTTTGGTGCTGGTACTTGCCCACAACAACCGCTGGACATTTGCACCTTTTGCTGATAGGGCTTTCCAGCGATCGCTCTTAACGATCTCTTTGTACTTCTGGTAGGCAATTTTGGCGTTAGCGATCGCGATTTTGCCCTTAATTGCCATCAGTTCTGCCTTTTTCTCGATTCTATCAACGCCTGCTTTCAGCTTGGCATCAATGCGAGCATCAATATTAATATCGATGCGGCTGAGGAAGAAACTCGCTACCGAGGAGATTTTGCTGATGTCTTTGCCTTCCGCTGCCCGCTTTTCTAAGCCGCGAATGTAAGCCCAAGCGGTCTCAACATAGCTCTCAACGGAGAATAGCAGCGTCACGTTGACGTTGATCCCCTCTGAGATAACTTGCTCGACGGCTGGCAAACCTGCCGTGGTGCCGGGAATCTTGATCATGACGTTATCTTTACCGATTTCTTGGTAATAACGCCGAGCTTCCTCAATCGTGCCTTGGGTGTTGTGGGCGATGTTTGGCGGGACTTCAATGCTGACGTACCCATCCAAACCTTCAGAGGAGTCGTAGACAGGGCGGAGGATGTCGCAGGCATTGCGGATATCCTCAAACACCAAGGATTCGTAAATCTTTTCAACGGGCAATCCAGCTTTGATCCCGGCTTCAATATCGGCGTCGTAGATCGCATTTCCAGCGATCGCTTTTTCAAAGATGGCTGGATTAGAGGTGATCCCGCAGATCCCTTTATTCTCAACCATATCTTTGAGTTCGCCGCTTTGAATCAAATCACGGGTCAAGTTATCCATCCAGATACTCTGACCGTATTGTTTGATCTCTAATAGATGATTGTTTGGCATATCTGTCATTTTTTGGCTCCTAACAATTGTCTTTGTAACGCTAGATCGAGAATGTTCCCGTTGAGCAGCTTGAAAGGTCAATGCGGGAATTTTTCAAGAAAGCAAAACCTTATTGAGGCACGCGCGATCGCGCGATCGCGTTTTTATCCTCATCCCATGCCCGTTTCTGAATAAAAGATTCCACCAAGGTGACATCTTCTTTGCTACCGATCAGCAATGGCGATCGCGCATGAAGGGCATTTGGCACTACGTCCAAAATCTCTTGCGTACCCGTACTTGCTCGACCCCCGGCTTGCTCTATTAAAAAGGCTAAGGGAGCCGATTCATACAGCAACCGCAATTTTCCTTCTGGTTTTTTCACAGTACCGGGGTAAAGGAAAACACCTCCTTGGAAGAGAATCCGGTGAATATCGCCCACCAGCGCCCCTCCGTATCGAGCCGTATAGCCTTCCTGTCGATGAACATAGCGGATATAGTCTCGCAAGGGTTCTTCCCACTGCCAGAAATTTCCCTCATTGACACTATAAATAGAGCCGTGATTGGGAATCTGAATGTTTTCACTTGAAAGGATAAACTCGCCTAAGCTGGGATCGAGGGTGAAAGCATGAACCCCAGTACCAATCGAATAAACCAGCATCGTGCTAGGCCCGTATAGCACATAACCTGCGGCGATTTGTTTGCGCCCGTTTTGCAATAAATCACCGCCGGTTTGATTTTCATCCGTTCCTTCTTGTTGGCGAATTGCGAAGATGGAACCCACGTTGATATTGATATCTACATTCGAGGAGCCATCAATCGGGTCATAGAGCAGGGTATAGCGCCCGATGGGGCAATTTTCGGGAATATAGTAAGGCTTCTCCATTTCCTCGGATGCCAAACGGCAGACTAAACCGCTTTGCTTAAATACCGAGATAAATACGTCATTGGCATAGACATCCATCTTTTTGACGGATTCCCCTTGCACATTCACATCACCCGTAAATCCCAGCACGCCTTCGAGTAATCCTGCCCTGCTGAGTCGTCGCGCAATCAACTTTGCCGCGAGGGCAATGCGATTCATAATCGCGCTCAAGTCCTGGGCATCTGCCGAAAAGCTGTGGAGTTGCTGCAAAACGTGACGAGATAGCGTTGTGCAGTCGCGATCTAGGGCTTGTTCCTGAACGACGAAAGGCTGTTCCACGTTGGACATAGTTTTCGTCCTCCCTTTCAATAAATGCTTTGTTAACAGGGCAGCTCTCATTGAGCTACTGCCCCAACATATCAAGACCTGGTCGCTCTACCTTCTATCTTAGGGAGCCATTTCTCAGGATGGTGTTTAACTTTATATCAACTAAAGAAATAAAATCTTTAGACGCGCTTTATTGTCTAAAAGGCAACAAGGCTGAAATTAGATAATTACCGCTCGCAATCCAAAAAAACAAGATGGGAGAATACAAACGGATCGGAATCCTGACCAGTGGGGGTGACTGTGCGGGGCTAAATGCTGTGATTCGGGCAGTTGTCCGCTGTGCAAATGGTAAGTACGGCTGGGAAGTGTGGGGGATTTGCCGGTCTACGCTGGGCTTAATGAGCAGTCCGCCAGAAGCAATCAAGCTGGAGTTTGATAAGGTAGACCACTTGCTCACGATGGGCGGTACAGTGCTGGGAACGACGAACAAAGGAAATCCCTTTGCGTTTCCAATGGCGGATGGAAGTTTGCGCGATCGCTCAGAAGACATTATTGCGGGCTACCATCAACTAGGCTTGTCAGCTTTAATTGGAGTTGGCGGGGACGGCAGTTTAGCGATTCTCCGAAAACTCGCGCAACAAGGCGGGATCAACTTAGTCGGGATTCCCAAAACCATTGATAACGATGTTGGTAGCACTGAGCGTTCTATCGGATTTGATACCGCCGTCAACATCGCCACCGAAGCCCTCGACCGATTGCACTTTACTGCGGCTAGCCACAATCGAGTCATGATCCTGGAAGTGATGGGGCGCGATGCCGGTCATATTGCCCTGAATGCGGGGATCGCCGGTGGAGCTAATGTGATCTTGATCCCGGAAATTCCTTACACCATTGAAAATGTCTGTCGCAAAATTCGGAATCGTCAAGCGATGGGAAAGAATTTCTCGATTGTCATTGTCTCAGAGGCGGTTTGCACGGCTGAAGGCAATCCAGTTAAGAGTATGGATCGATTCGGGGAATGTCGATTAGGCGGAATCGGACAGTATTTGGCAGAGGAAATTTCGATTGCTAGTGGTGCAGAAACCCGCGTGACTGTTTTAGGTCACGTTCAGCGAGGGGGACTGCCTTCGCCTCTGGATCGGTTACTGGCAACTGCCTTTGGGGTGGCGGCGGTCGATCTGATTGCTGAGGAAAAGTACGATCGCGTTGTTACCTGGCAAAACCGCGAGATTGTCAGCGTGCCAATTGCTGAAGCGATTGGACAATACAGAGCCGTCGATCCCGACGATACTTTGGTCAAGACTGCCAGAGGTTTGGGGATTTGCCTTGGAGATTAAAAGACTAAAGACTAAAGTTCTGCGATCGCGGTGTAGAAATATTTAACAGAGCAATCTGCGATCGCGAAGCTTTCTGTTTCGCTCTACCAGCTTAGAGACTTAACTTAGGAACTTAACGAGCCGCCGGATTCTCCACCGCCACGACTCGTCTCTTGTGTAAGCCATCAGCATCAATTCTGCTCGGTGTTGAGAACCGGTGGCAATGCGCGACAAAACCAGCACAGTTGTCCTTTTTTAGGAGTGTTTTTCAAACAACCGTGCTGATTTCGCCCTATCTTTCCTTAAAATCTGCTTCGCCTCGCGCCGCCGCGATCGTCCTCCTTGGGTCGTGCTTTATTCACTCTAAGCTGACGGCCCATCCATTCAGCCCCATCTAATTCGGTGATGGCTGCGTCTTCTTGGGCATCATCTGTCATTTCAACAAAAGCAAATCCGCGCATACGTCCCGTTTCGCGGTCTGTCGGTAAGACAACTCGCTTCACCGCGCCGTACTCTGCAAAGACTGCTGTCAAATCTTCTTCGGTCGCTTGGTAAGACAGGTTTCCAACGTAAATGGTCATGTGGATCGATAAAGCTGAACGAGGAACTAAAGTTCAGAACCCCTAGATGGCTAGATGTGACCCCTAATGCCAGGTCAAGACTTATTTACCAATGGTGAATTTTCATCAACCCAGCCCACAAATGTGGCTGCACGAGTCCCAAATCCGACCATTAATAGGACTGAACTTTTAGGTTTCGTCCTATCATAGCCTACTAATTTCATTGTGGGAGAGGATCTAGGGTACACGCTGAGCGGTTCTCTAATTATTAAAATTCCCTGACTTTTAGCAGTGGCTCAGAAGACATTGCCCAAGGGAGAATTTCAAAGATTAGGGAGGCTAAATTTCTCAGAAAAATCGACCGAGCCGCTGCCAACTTTCCAGCCGTCTTTATCTTTAGCCTCATTCAGCTTTCGATGCCAAGTTAGTCAATAGAAATTGACTGTGGGCCACTACCTTTGCCGTTACCACTGCCGTTGGAAGAAGCTGTAGGGGAAGGAGCTACACCTGCCTGTCCGTCAAGCCAGGTTTTCACGGGGTCATCATTCAGGTTGATGCGGAGTAAACCAGAAACCAATCCGCCTAAGAAAGCGCCTGGGTGCTGAGTGAATTCTTTAAAGAGCGGGGTTAGTTCATCGAGAAACATTGAGAGTCTCCTGTTGCTGCCTGATAGTAACTGATGTCTATCCGTCGATCGTAGCGTGTCCGATTGCGGGTAGTGGTATGGGAAGATGCGATCGCATCTTCCCAAAAACAAGGTTTACGCCTCTAGCCAGACTTTTGGTCGGAGAATAAGCACTTATCCGAGTCGCACCCAGCGGGACCGACTTCCATCAAATAGCCTGAATCGTAGCGACTTAAGGCAGCATGAAAATTTTCGGTCTGGCGTCGCTTTTCGACTTCCTGGACTATCTGCTCATACTGCTCTTTGGCGATTGGCTCAAACGGCAAGCGCGGAAACGTCTGATGATCGTCGAAGCGAGCTAGAAGCGCTGCTGAGATGTAACCCTGATCGTCTCGGATTGCTTCGTAAATCCGAGTGCCTAACGCTTCGATCTCGCTCTCGCGCAACTCGATGGTCGCGGAGGTGTTGTGACGGACAAAGAATTTTTGAACTTGCATATAAAAATCCATTTGCGCGATCGCGTTAAACTTGCCAATCTCGATTTGATCGGCTCCCGGTAAATCCGCCCAAGCGACAGCAACGGGGATTTCTACCAGCCATTCCGAGCATCTGGGATCGAAGGGATCGTTCAGGAGATTGCCGTTTTCATCTTTATCAGACTGAGACGGAATCACGTTGTACCCGTAGTCAATACACGCCAGAGCAACTGGGTCATTCTTTCTGAAGGTGATCCGGCGCAGAAAACGTTGAGCTTTTGGCGGATGCCAGCCCGGTGAAGCGCCTGTCAGCAAGGATTTTGTCCCGGAAGGCTGAACCGTGGTGCAGCGGTTGGGGCGTTTGATGCCGTGGCGATCGCAATAATCCCATACCACTTGATGCACCGTTTCCCGCCAGCGCGTCAGATATTCCTGCTCCTGTTTCTTAAAGCTTAGTCCTGCCTCTGTTTCCGGTCTCCCTGCTTCCCACCAGCGCAACCAATCTACACCAAAGGCATTCACAAAGAAATCAAATAATCCTGTGAAAGAAACTCCCACAATTGGATCGAGTTCCCGTGACTTTCGATAGCGTTCTTCGACAAATTCGTGATTGAGCAGCGAGGCGACTGATAATGCTCCAGCCGTGAAAGCTTCCTCTTGTTCTTTATAGTTATGTGGGTCAATTTGATTGAGATGAACCTCCGAAAGGTTGCAGTGGAAGTTTGAGCCGATGATTTCCAGTTTTGTTATCCACTATTTCTAGTGGTCTCGGACTATATCTTCACCTGGTCTAGGTGGAGGGCGCTATCTGACCATTATTGGTTTCCCGCAGGTCTAGTCTCTGAACCTTCTCCAGCTCTGGGGCTACCTGCCTTACATCTGGAGCTTGGCTGCTGATTACCTTGCACCTTTTTGGGTGTTTAGGCTTCCAGCAATTCACCCTCTGACTATCTAACCTGTTCCCAGGTTAGGCGGCAAAATCTAAGCTACCGCAAGGATTCAAACCAACACGAGCTAATCGATGCTCTATCTCATCAGGAGATAGGTGGGGGTAGTGTTCTCCTAACCACTGTTCAGCGCTACCTTGACTATAAGCTTGCAGAAAATCAGTTTTCAGCTCAGGGGTTTCTAATAGATCGCAGTTGGCTCTTGCTACTGCTTCTCCTGCCCATTGAATTGCGCCTTCCCCGGAATAATGCTGCTGACGAACAGAGGCAAGGCATTCTTCTAGAGTGGGTTTGTGGTGAAAAACTCTAGTGTGATTTGCCATGCGAAGCGCATCCCGTTCTGGATCGATGCGCCAGTTGCCGTTTTCATCTTGCTGCCAAAGATTGCCTTTCGCGTCGGCAAATTTTTCATCATCGCTAGAACCTTGCCTCATTCCAGCTGAGCGCCTGACGTTGCCAGCAACCACGACAACGGCGGCTTCATCTATTAATAAACAGCACTCAACCGAATTCAGACGCCTTCCTAGAGCTTTATTTAAAATTGACGCGCAACGTTCGTAAAGACCTGACAACTTCACCGGATTGGCAACGCCACCAAAGCCTTTGAGGGGTTCTCCAGCTGCTCGGACATCGCTGAGGTCGATGGATACCTGTACTTCTGCTGTGAAGCGCTCATCGCTCGATAATTCCAGCAAAGTTTGATAAGACTTAACCCAGCCTTGGCGACTGTCTCCGACGTAAATTTTGACTTTTTCGCCCTCTACTTTCACTTCTGTCAGTTCGCGGCGCTGCAACGCAGGAGTAGAGCCAATCTCACCTTGTACCGTCACCACAAGGCGATTGCGAATTTGTGGCAGTTGATTAATGTATTTTGGTTCGAGAACGGCTCCAGTGCCACACCCCATCATTGCCAAATCCATCATCAGACCGAAGGCACGCCAGTCTACTACATTGGTGCTGGTGCAGTTGTAGGCTCCTGAGAAGTTTTCGGGTCTTTCAATCCACTCGCTGCCGCCCACCCAGAGCCAACGTCCAGAGGCAAGAGCTTTCATCTGGCGCTGCATGCGATCGATCGTGTCAGCTTCTTTAGGGGTGAGCTTGCCAAGCTTCGTCAACGCCCTAATCGTGCGATCGCACACTTCATCCCAAGTCTCGCGCCCCGATTGGGTGCGACGGCTGTACGTCCTAAAAAATACAGGATTCGCAGCCGGTGCCGTTTCAGGAAACCGGCTCGTCTGGATTACTCGCTCAAGCTCTCGAACCATAGGTCAAGTCTGATTGGTTTTGGGAAAATTCACAGATCACTTACTATACGCGATCGCAGATATGGGGTCAAAGCTTGAAAAATCGAGGAAATTGCGCTATCCGTGTGGCTTTCTAGATAAAATTGGTACAGTAAAATATCCCATTGAGCGGCTCAATTGGTCACAGTCGTAATAGTTACAAGAGCGTCAAAAGGCAAAAATTAAGGGCGATTGTCAGCCGCCCTTTCCCATCGTTTGAGATTACTGTCTTGCTTTCAATTGCCTTTTTGAGAGGCGGTGCAAACGTTCAACAGCAAACTTATTTCACGAGCGCAACAGACAGGATCTTCCCAGTTACAAATACTCCCTGTCGCAGTCATTTGGCTCATCAAATTCGGAGGGCAGCAAGTCGCAAAGTTACCAGATTGCGATCGCGTTAATTTTCCCAGATCCGTTAAAGGAGCGCTAGGAAACGGCAATTAAACAACTCAAGATACTAAACTGATATTTTGGAAAATGGGTAATTGGTAATGGGGATGAACTCTTGACGATGATGCTTGCTCCCTGGCGATCGCTTCTTTCGGGTGCCCTACACCGTAACCGTAGCGAACCCCATTCTCGCTACTTACAGCTAGCCACCATCCAGGCTGATGGGCGTCCTGCTAACCGCACGCTCGTCTTTCGGGGATTTTTAGACAATACCAACCAATTAAAATTTGTCACCGATTCTCGCAGCCAGAAAGCCGATCAAATCGAGCATCACCCTTGGGCAGAAGCTTGCTGGTACTTTACCACCACTCGCGAACAATTTCGCCTCGCTGGGACGCTGACGCTGGTAGGAGCCAATTATCCTGATTCTCTGCTCCAGCAAGCGCGTCAGGTGTCTTGGCAAGACCTTTCCGACGCCGCTCGCCTGCAATTTGGTTGGCCCCATCCCAGAGAAAGGAGAGCCGATGTCAGCACTTTTTCTCCGCCGCCACCCGACCCCCAAAAGCCGCTAGAGAGTTTTTGTCTCCTACTACTAGAACCCGTACAGGTCGATCATTTGGAGTTGCGAGGCGATCCCCAAAACCGATGTCTTTATCGCCTCGATAGTTCTCAAGCTTGGTCTATTCAAGCCGTAAATCCGTAAGAATTAAAAACGCAAAATTCCAAATTGAGAAATTCCATTTTTAATTCCTAATTTTTAATTATTCAAATCCCAGAACCATCTAAGAATTGCCGGATCAATCCATCTTGCACACGACAACTGGGTGCGGCGGCGGCTGGGATATCCGATACATGATGTCCGGCTCCTAAGGGAACAGGCATTGAGGCATGAGCCGGTTGTTGTAACTCTTGTACCTGTTGTTCTAGTGCTTCCAGACGGTCAACCAAAGCCCGAATTACCGCAGCCTCAGAATCGGGAAGGCTTCCATGTTCTAAGGGATTCACGCGGACGCCGGAACGATAAAGAATCCGACCCGGAACGCCTACTACCGTACAATCCGAAGGAACATCGCGCAATACAACCGAGCCAGCACCAATGCGGACATTATTGCCGATTTGAAGATTGCCGAGAACTTTGGCACCAGCACCGACTACGACATTTTCCCCCAAGGTAGGGTGACGCTTGCCACTTTCTTTCCCAGTACCGCCTAGCGTAACGCCCTGATAGATCAGAGCATAATCTCCCACAATGGCGGTTTCACCAATTACCACACCCATGCCGTGGTCAATAAAAACGCCCCGCCCGATTACGGCACCAGGGTGGATTTCAATGCCGGTAAAAAAGCGAGCTAAGTGGGAAATCAACCGGGGGATGAAGGGGATTCCCAGTAGTCTTAGCCAGTGTGCAAGGCGATGAAATAGCAGCGCTTGCAAACCGGGATAGCAAAATAAAACCTCCAGCCAGTTACGGGCTGCTGGATCGCGCTCGAAGATGATGCGAAAGTCAGCTAGAAGCGTAGATAGCACGAGTGGATATCCATTTTGGCACTACAGACCACTCACTATCATATCGTTCCGAGTGAGTTTCTAAGGTAGGGGAACCGCACCGAAGTTTTAAATTTTGGATGGCGGTGTGAGAATGATGACAGGTCAAGACTTAGACTCTAAATCATCTAAAAAATCTGGGGTTCTATTCTGGTTGCACAGAAAGCGTATAATCCCATCTTTGCCGCTCTTTGATGGAACCTACCCAAATACTATAGTTGCCTGATTTCCAGTCTGAGTCTGTGATACTCGCATCTTTGTTGGAACCCGTGTCATCGCCACAGCGAATGGTACCATCAGGCCCCTTGATGACTAGAGTGCTGTCCTTGCCTCCAGTATTTACTTTTACTGTCAGATTGGGGAAACCTTTCTTCACCACCATGATATGGTCGGGAGTTTCGTCGCCCCCATAACCAATACAGGGGTTGTTCTGGCGATCGCGATTCGCGATCGCTGACAGGGAGAATGCTCCGCTGGTATAACCAGTCACAGATGCCTTGCCACTTCCATCAACAATCAAACGGTCAAAATTTGCTTCTTTTGCTAAAACGGCTGTAGCGCTGAAAACGGTCAGTAAAGCTAGAATTCCAAAACGCCTAAATTGCATGGCAAGTACCTCTTCTCAACTACGGTATTTATTTTCTCTCCGTAGATGAGTACGGAATATAGATAAGCCTACTTATAGTTGTAATCAAAACGGTTCTCTCTATGGGCAGTATAGGTGCCAGATGTATGTCTGCCACATGAATCACCAATTTTTTGTTGCAGTATTTTGTTGCCCTATTTTGTAGGAGGTTGTGTGCCCCTCGTTATCTTGATGATGCTGCTGTTTGTCACCAGCTGGTTCTTCTCGGAAGTTTTAGTGTTATTTCCTTTGAGCATTTTGAATTTAGTATCAATCCCCCACTGGTTGATGATGGTAGGGATCTTGATCTTTTTTGCCTGGTGTTTTGGGGAATAATGCTCAACTGTGTGCGTGTTAGCTCAAAAAATCGAGAGCATCTTCAGCCTTTTAAAAAATGCAAATTAAAGAACTCCACCCCAGCGGGAAGGTTTGGGGCGGGGTTCTTTAAAATTCCGCTACTAATGCTCTAGCAGCGCCTAGCAAGCAAGAGAATAGCCAATTAACTACTACTTAAAAGGGAGAATCAGCTAACTCGCGCTCAAGCTCAGCGTCTGTCACTAGAGGCAGTACAACCTGCTGTTCCGAATAAGGGAGAGAGTGGGGACTCTTAAAGGTTTTCTGAGCATCCGCTTTTTGACACGCCATCATGGTTTTGACGTGTTCGCCTTCGTCATCCCGGATGTTGACGAAAACGTCATAGAGGTTATCAACCGCAGGGCGGCGAGATTCGGGGACTACGCCGGTTTGAAATTCATCAAATAGGTAGAGATCGCCGTTCCGGTAGTAGTTGATCGCAACTTGGGGCGCGGGTTTGGTTTTCAATTCGGCTTCATGCTCGCGCAAGAAGGCGTCGTAGGTATGATGGGCGTGTTCTTCCACCATTTCCATGAAGTTATAGGCGGTGCGGGGCGACGCGATGTAAAGTCCTACGACTACCCAGTAGTAGAAGAGGGCTGTGGTTTGGGCAAGGAAGCGATCGCTCCAATGTTGGTTTCCCCCTAACGATTCCATAATCAGCAGGTGGTGCATTTCATTCCAAGATTCAGCGAAGTGAACCTTGAGCCAGTCCGCTTTTCGCCACCAACCGAGGGTTTCGTAAAGGTGTAAAACTGATAGGAAGGAAAAATAGGGGACGCGAGCCACTGTTTCTAGCACGTAGAAGCGCTGATAAGGGCGATCGCGATAAAGCGTGTCGATCACGAACACAAGCACGCTAACCAGAAATCGAATCATTAAGTCCTCCCTTAGGAGTGAGAAGAATGGCTGAAAATTCAGCCTGGAGGAAGATGCTGTTGGGTTTTTCTTTCCTCTTACTTCGATCGTAGCGTTCCCCGGAGCGATGGGTATCGCCTGAGTGGGTGAACTAGGGTGAGAAGTCCGAACATTAGGGTTCGGGTTGCACTTACCTAACCCTCCAGCCATCTTCAAAGCTTCGCTCTGCTTCGGAGAGGGGTTTGGGGAGAGTTCTGCCAACTTCTACACTGTAGGGAACGCGATTAGAGGGCTAAGTTCCTACAGCACCAAGCTCAAGTGAGAACCGCTGGGGGTTTTATAAACTTCAATCCGAGTTTGGAAGGCTTCTTTGAACTGCGGCATATGAGTGACGGTGAGGATGCAGGCGAAGTCAGGCGCGATCGCATTAATTGCGGCAATCAAGCGATCGCATCCTTCCGCATCTTGGGTGCCAAATCCCTCATCGATAATCAGCATTTGCAATGCCGTTCCCGCACGCTGCGCCAACAATTTCGCTAAAGCTAGACGAATCGCAAAGTTAATCCGAAACGCTTCCCCGCCAGAATAAGTTTCATAAGGGCGGGTGCCGCGAGCATCGGCAATTAAAATATCTAAAGTGTCAATCATTTTGCTAGCTTTTTTTGCAGAGCGTCCACTCCGCCCTGCTTTCTGAGTAACAAACTGTACGTGTAACTGGTTCCCACTAAGCCGAGAGAGGAGAGTATTCGTTTCTGCTTCCAATTGAGGCAGAATATTCTCAATCATCAGAGTCTGGATGCCATTTTTGCCAAAAGCTTGCCCTAATTCCTGGTAAACGCGATATTGCTGTCGCACCTTTGCGTGTTGAGCGGTGAGTGCGTCATGCTGAGTTTGAAGCGTTTCTAGATAATGTTGTTGTTGTTGCAAGCTTCCTAACTGGCGTTGCTTCTCGTCGAGTTGCAGACGCCGCCGCTGTATCTGCTGTTCAATCGTTGTAATTTCGGCTTTCGTATCGGGTGTTTGTTGCAACTGGCGAACGATGGTATCTATCTGAGTCGTCATCTGTTGCAAATCTTGCGATCGCATTTGCAACGATTGCTCCAAATCTTGCGATCGTTTTAATAAAGAAGGATATTGCTGTTGCGCGGAAGCAAGTTCCTGATAGCGGACTTGCCACGACTGAGACTTGCGTAAAGCGGTTCTGAGAGCGTCGTGCTGCGATCGCTCGTAACCAATTTCCGCCATTTCTCGATCGAGTGCTTCAATCTGCCGCGATAATTCCGAATTCACTTGCAGTTGTTGCATTTGCGATTGCAGATTCGCAATTTTCGCCACCAATTCTGGCATCTGAGCGTCTATCTGAGCCTGACGCCGCTGCGCTTGTTTAACTTCTGCTTGCTTAATTTCTGCCCAGCGCCAGCGCTCTACCTCACCTCTGGCGAGGGCATGATCTTGCTCATTGTAGTTAAGTTGTTGCAACTGTTGCTCAAGGTGGCGCAGTTCTTCTTGTCGATCGGGTGCATAGTTACCGGAGGAAAGCGATCGCTCAATTTGTTGCTTTTCTACCTCAATTTGTTGCAGGCGCGTCTGGATTTCAGCCATAGCGGAACTTTCTGCGGCTAACTGTCCCCGTTGTTCGCGCAAGGAATCGTAGTTTGCCAATGCTTGGGCAATTTCAGTAATTTCCTTCCGCAACCCCTGTAGCTGGTACTCACAGACCGCGAGTAGCCCCTCTACATCCCAGAATTGATCTTGAATTCCTTGTTGCTGATCGTGGGTTTTTTGCACCACTAGCTGCCAGTGGTGTTCGTCAAGAGGGCGATCGCATAAAGGACAACTGGCATTTGGCGTCTGGATCAGTTGCAGTTTTTGGTCGATTTCTGCCAGTTTAGTTTCGCATTCTTTTTGAGCCGCCTGAAGGCGATCGCGAGAACTCCGCTGTTGCAGTTCCTTCTCCTGCACCCGTTCCTGATAGACGCGCTTTTTGTCAAGTTGCTGAATTTGACTTTGAACTTGTTGTAATTGTTGTTGCAATTGAGGTAAGCGTTTTTGCCTGTCTTGCAACTGGGCGGCAGATTTGCGAAGTTCTTCTAATCTGGCAGATAATCGCGCTTGAGAGCGATCGAGTTCCATCTGCACTTGTCCGCGACGTTGCACCAAGGGGGCGACTTGTAACTGCAACCGATCGAGATAACTGACATAACCCCGCGCTTCTTGGAGTTGTTTTAATCCGGCTTCTACTTCTTCGGTGCGGCTGAGGATTTGCTGAATATCTGCCCTAGATTGCCGTACCGCTTCTAGCTGTCCTTGCGCTTGTCGGAGTTGCAGGTTAAGTTCGTTAATTTGCTGCTCAAGCCGTCGTTGGAGTTGTTGCCGTTGCTGTTGGGCATCTTGGTAAGCTTGTGACTGAGCGGTGAGCGTTTCTTCCTGGGTTTGCAAATCTTGGTAGTGAGCATACCCAGCGGTAATTTGGTCTTTTTGATTCAGTAAAGCTTCTAATTGTTGCTGTTGCAGTTGAGTTGTGGCAATTTCTTGGCGATAGCGATCGCAATCTTTTGTGAGATTTTGATATTGCTGGCGAACAAAGCTCAGTTGTTGTTCCCAAGTTTGTCGCTGATGCTGGATTGCTAGCAAACTTTGGACTTTTTCATTGTCAACAGCTTGGGTTTGCTGTAATTCTGCTAGTTGAGTTTCCAGTATCGGTTGTTGTTGAGCGATCGCATCTTTTTGTTGCAGTTGTTGCTTGATCGTCTGCAAGTTCTGATCCAATTGCTCCGCCTGTCCTTTTAATTGGCGGGATAAATCCTTTGCCTGTTCTGCCAATTCTTCATATTGAGACAGTTTCAGTAAATCCGCGAGAATTTCTTTCCGTTCGCTGGGACGCTTGAGCATAAACTCATCCGCCCGTCCTTGACGCAGATAAGCCGAATTCACGAACGTGTCGTAATCCAGCTTCAGGTGATGAACGATCGCTTCCTGCGTCGCCCGGATTCCGCGCCCGGTTAAAGAGCGAAAATCGCCGGATGATTGGACTTGAAATTCCAGCGATCCACCTTGTCCGCGGATGCGAGTGCGAATGATGCGATAGGTTTGGCGATCGCATTGGAAGGTGAAATCAACGCGAACTTCTTTAGCACCGGCGTGGATAACATCATCTTCTGTTGCAGCGCGGCTTTCACCCCAAATCGTCCAGGTGATCGCTTCCAAGAGGGAAGATTTACCCGCACCATTAGAACCGCAAATACAGGCGGTATGTAGACCGCTAAACTCTAAGGTAGCCTCGCGGTAGCTGAGGAAATTTTTGAGAACCAGTTGCTGTGGGATCATTCAGGCTATAGCGCCATACCTTTTATGAGAAGTAGCAGTACATCTGCACTATTGTTTAGTTTAACGGTTGAAAAATCAGGTTTTTGGCAATTAAGACCGAATTTGATGTAAAAATTTCTGCCGAATCAAAATATTCGTGGCGAATGAAATTCGCGGCTATACAAACGAAACCCGCCTGCGCGGGTTTTAGAAATGCTGTTAGCTATTGCTCTATCTTGGCTTTGCGCCTATCCTTCTGTTCTATTTCTTCCCGCATCATCCGAGAAGCCACTGCAATGATTTCCAAGCCTTCTTCATATGTAGGGTAGATGCGATCGCAAAGTGCTAACTTATCAATTCGCGCTTTCAAGGCTAGGTTACGCGATCGCATCACACCCATCATCCTAAAAAACTCAAACCCGCGCCGCGCAGGCGGGTTTCGTCTGTGTAGCCGCGAATTCCATTCGCCCGGTTGATTATTTGCGCGATCGCCATTTGATGTAGAGACAAAACCACAACACCGAAATCCGGCGTCTGACAGCCTGACTTTTTTTAAGCTTCCGGAAGCCTGCCTTAGCAGACTCTTCAATTAGCATTACAAGTAAGACATTAAGTATAAATGCTGTCATAAATCAACCTTCCAGCTCGTTTCTTACATCATCTCGACACGATGGCTGCGATCCAGTGTGTGTATGAGCTAGAGAAGTGATGACTTTGTGTATGAGTTGTATGACTTTGACAATTGGTACCAATTGAGGTGAGTAAAATAGACGAAATATTTGCAGTGGCAATATGACAGGGCGATCGCTCCAGGCATCATCAGAAGGTATTGAGAAAGCAAGAAGAGCTTTGAGACAGAAGTCCTTAACTCAAGAGGCTTTAGCAAAAGATTTAGGAATGAGTCGCCAACCCCCTTACAAATTCTTTAAGGGTGAGCGAATTGACCGCCACTATTTTGAGCAGATTTGCGAAAAGCTGGGTTTTGAGTGGGAAGAAATAGTCGCCCAGCCGCCAAGCGAACCTGAACTAGAGCAACAGAATCAGGACACGAGCATTGATATTGATGCGCTAGTGCAGGAGGTACGCAAAAAGATAGAAACCACCATTCAAGAACGCTGCGGGACAATGCGCGTGCTGGATATGGCTCACCCCATTGGGTTGAATGATATCTACACCAACGTCAACATTCTGGAGAAAATTACTGGGCGCAGGCGCAAAGAGATTACTGAATTACTGAAAGAGTGCAACTTTGAGGATGTTGAGCGCTTTGGACTGGGCAAAATTAGTGAAAAACGAGTGCCAGGACTGGATGCGGTCAAACAACATCCCAAGCTGATGATCTTGGGGAAGCCCGGAGCAGGTAAAACCACATTTTTGAAATATTTAGCGATTCAGTGCAATCAGGGTGAGTTTCAGGCTGATCGCGTACCGATTTTTGTCACTCTCAAAGACTTTGCTGAAGCCGCCAACAAACCGAGCTTATTGGAATATATCAGTCAGCAATTCGTGGGCTGCGGGGTTGGAGAGACAAGGGTTATCGCGTCTCTACAAGATGTAATTGAACGCAGCAGGGCATTGATTTTACTTGATGGGCTGGATGAAGTTAGAGAGGAAGACAATCAGCGCGTCTTAAAGGAGATTCGGGATTTCTCCGATCAGTATCGTGAAAACTACTTTGTGATAACCTGCCGAATTGCAGCGCGAGAATATACCTTTGAGAAATTTACAGAGGTAGAAGTTGCCGATTTTGATGATGAACAAATTGCTACCTTTGCAAACAACTGGTTTAAGAATAAAGCTGTAAAACCAGAAACTTTTATTAAACGCCTCGAAGACAATAACCGAATCAAACAACTAGCCGCCAGTCCGCTACTGCTAACGTTGCTATGTTTGGCATTTGAAGAGTCAGGGGATTTTCCGGCGAATCGTTCTGAACTATACAAAGAAGGACTGGATGCGCTGCTGAAAAAATGGGATGCTAAGCGCGGGATTCAACGCGATCAGGTTTACAAAAAGCTATCGGTTCAGCGTAAGGAAGATATGCTGAGCAAAATTGCCCTAACTACCTTTGAGCAAAGTGACTATTTCTTCAAGCAGAAAGTTGCAGAGCAATACATCACAGATTACATCCGTAATTTACCCAATGCCAATGCTGACCCGGAAGCATTGCAACTGGACAGTGAGGTAGTTTTGCGCTCAATTGAATATCAACACGGGCTATTAGTGGAACGAGCTAAATCAATTTACTCGTTTTCCCATCTGACATTTCACGAGTATTTCACAGCTAGAGAAATTGTTGTTGTAAAACAGTCATCAGAGGAAGCGTTGCAAGGTCTGGTTAATCACATTACCGAAAAACGCTGGCGAGAAGTTTTCTTTCTAGCGGTTGGGATGTCGCCCAGTGCAGATCGTTTACTACAGTTAATGAAACATCAAGTTGATAGGATTGTAGCTGCTGATGAGAAGTTGCAGCAGTTCCTAATGTGGGTAAGTAAGAAATCTCTGTCAGTCCAAATTCCATATAAGTATAAGTCAGCAGCAGTCCGCGCTTTTTACTCCGCCGACCGCGACCTCAACCGCGACCTCGCCCGCGCCCTTGACCGCGACCTCAACCGCGACCTCGACTGCGCCCTCGCCCGCGTCTTCGACCTCGACCACGCCCGCGCCCTCACCCGCGCCCTCGACCACGCCCTCGACCACGCCCTCAACCTCGCCCTCGCCCTCGACCTGGTCCTCGACAGCGCCCACGCCCTCGACCTCGTCGTCGCCCTCGACCTCAAACGCGCCCGCGCCCACGACTGCGATCACACCCTCGACTGTGCCCTCGACCTCGTCCTAGACAGCGAGTCAGAACTAAAGAACTCGCTGCAACAGCTTAGAGATCAATTACCTAAATCGAAAGAATGGAAACAAAATAAGCCATGGTGGAAAGCTAAGGGTCAAGCTTGGACTGAGCAATTAAGAGCCGTGATGATTAAGTATTGTAATATTGGTTACGATTGGCAATTCAGCAAACAACAAAAGGAATTATTGAAGCAGTATTACGATGCTAATAAGTTGCTAGTGCAGTGCCTGAATAGTGATTGTTATGTAAGTCGTGAGGTACGACAGGAGATAGAGGATACCTTGTTGTTACCCATCGCAGAGATTGAGCAACGAAAAAGAGGATAATTGTAGCGCGTCAGCGAAGCAGCTGTGTCAGCAGCATCGCATTCTTTATCCGCCTCGCTCCAAAGCGCGATCGCATTTTTTACAATTCTTCCCGAATAGCGCGATCGCACATTGAAGATAGATTGTTTTACCTGTTTCAGTAATTGATACAGCTAAATAAGGTTTAATCTTTCACAAAAAAAAGTTTTAATTTACAGAAACTTTTTAAACCCACGAGCTTCTAAGAAGGTATCAGTGAAAATACACAAAGTTCGTGAGTTCCCTATTTATGACTTCCTTAAACAACTTAAAGGCTGGCGTTTTGGTATTGATGGCTATGGGCACATTTGCCGGTTCTGCTGTTGCTGTACCCATCAATGTTCCCGTCCCTACAACTAAGCCCAGCGCCCCATCTCAGACCAAAACCGTAATCTCTTCTGGAGCTTCTATTCCTGTTAGATATGACGGGACGGCTGAAAAAATATTACTAGCTCGAACCGAAAAAGTGCCTTTAACTTTAACAGTTTCATCAACCGTTAAAAGCAGTTACGGAACAACTTTGATTCCCGCAGGAACCAAGATTTTGGGTCAATTGGAACCCGCAGGTCAAGGCTCTCGATTTGTTGCTACACAAATTGTTCTCCCCTTGGATGGCACTCGGACAATCAATGCCACTTCTCAAATTGTGACGAGAACTGAACAAATCAAAAAAGGTTCTAGAACCAACACAATCTTGAAAGGTGCCGCCTTGGGTGGAGCCGCTGCATCCGCGATCGCAGCACTGGTTGGTGACAAAGCGATCGCGACTGAAGAAGTCTTGGGTGGCTCAGGCTTGGGCGCTTTAGCTGGGCTATTTTGGGGACGCAAATCTGTTGATGTCATCTCCGTGAATCCCAGCCTGGATTTGAGGACTATTACCCTGGCTTCTCAGCTGCCAGTTACCGTCGCTCTACGCTAAACAGGGAATTCCTAATTTCCCTTGGTGATGCTACACATCAGAATCCGTCTGTTACAGACCTAAAGTGAAATGGTATAAGAACGCTCCGACTCCCTCCCCGAATCGGGGAGGGTTGGGGAGAGGTTCTTTCCCCATCGCCCTCTATTTTTCCTTCGCAATGCACTAAATCAGTGCAATTGTCAAGAAACAAATTCAGCCGCGAAGCGTCTTCACCCTTATCCGTATAATTGCTGAGAGTGTTCCCTATGTCTCGCTTCAATCGCTGGAAATCAGGAACCGCTGCACTCATGGCATTGACAATGACCGCCGGTGCAGCTGCCCCCTTCGTCGTGCCTGCACCTGCTGCTGCCCAATATTACGAATTTCCGCCTCCACCCGTCTCCCAAGTCAGCATTCCTTCAGGCACAACCCTCCCCTTGCGCTATAACAAGGCAAATAAAATCGTTGTGTCTCCTAAGGAAACGATGCCTTTAACGCTGACGGTGGCAACAAATGTCAGAAATACTCGCGGAACTATCTTAATTCCGGCAGGAACTCAGGTGATTGGTCAACTGCAACCCTCAACTAGAGGCGGTTCCCAGTTTGTTGCCAGAGAATTAGTTTTCAACAACGGGAAACGGCAGTATATCAATGCCTCTTCCAGAGTGATTACTCGCACCGAACAAGTTAGTCGGGGAACGAATACCAGTTCCATTTTGAAAGGAGCCGCCGTTGGTGGAGCCGCCGCAGCCGCAATCGGTGCTTTGACTGGAGACAGAGCGATCGCAACTGAAGAAATTTTGGGAGGTGCTGGTTTGGGTGCCTTAGGCGGACTGCTGTTAGGCAAAAAACGAGTTGATGTTGTTGTTGTTAACCCCAACACCGATTTAAATGTCACCCTGCGCTCGGCTCTAGCACTGCGCTAGCCTTTTTTCGAGCCAAGGTGTTTTATCGTCGTTGTCTCCAAAAATAACGCTGTAGGGCAGGGTATACCCCTGCCCTACGTTTGTATAAGCGGTAAAGACGTTGAACGCAATGTCTCTACAATCTTTATAGGTTTTCTAAAAATTTTCCTGTTAGAGAGTTACGCGCTAGGCTTGCCTACACCGGGATTTGCCTCTTTCTTAACTTCAGGCACAATATCCGGGCGCTCTTTATCTTCCCAACCCACAGGGCGCTTAGAATTATACCACGCAACGGAACCGATACTTACAGCGGCAATAAAACCTACCGCGTACACAGCAGTAGCAGAGACTGGAAAATGGGGCGTATTCGTAGCAACTTCCATCAATAAATGCATTCTTTGTAACCCTCTTATCGATTTTTGGTTATCGTACCAAAACTCAGGGGATCGTCTATCACCCCTGAGTTTGATCCCCATTGTTTTTGCGATCGCGCCTGAGAGTTAGGAAGTGGATTCTGACCGTGCCTAATTATTCCTTCCGCGCTGCTGGCGGAGCAGGAGGTGGGGCGGCATCCGCTGTTCTCCTCGGTGCCCGTGGAGCGGTTGGCGCAGAATTGTAAGTTCGTCTTCTCCTTGGCTGTGCAGTGCTAGAAGTAGAATCTGATGATGCCCTTCTGCGAACAGAACGCCGAACGGGTGCCGACTCCTGAGAGCTTGTGCTTGCTTGGCGACGAGAACGGCGGTAGCGACGGCTGCTATTGCTTGAACTCTCTTGGCTTTGAGAATTGGTACTTACTTGGCGGCGAGAACGACGGTAGCGAGGTCTAGATTCTTCTTGAGGCTGGACTTCTTGGCTGCGACGCCGTCTCCGCCGAGGCGCGCTCTCGGAGCTTTGGACGCTGCTAGTACGGTAGCGTCTACGCCGGGGAGTTTCTTCGCTAGAGCTATCATCGCTATCCGTAGCCCGACGAGATCGGCTACGCCGGGGTGTGTCATCGTCGTCACTGTTTTTGGAGATGATGCTTCCAGAGAAGATGCTTTTAGGCTTGATAGGCTTGATCGTGAGCTGGGCTTTACGTCCTTCCAGATCGGTGGGTCGATCTGGAAACTTCTCGACCGGGATATCTTTTACTACTTCCACCATGAATTTATTCCAGGTGTAAGCGGCTGTACTACTCGCGCCCCAAGTCGGTTTGTTGTCATCGTTGCCCAGCCAGACACCTGCAACTATTTGGGGGATGTAGCCAATAAACCACAGGTCACGCGCCTCGTCCGAGGTGCCCGTCTTCCCAGCAACAGGTCGATCGTCTAGAGCGGCGGCGCGACCCGTCCCCTCATTCACGACACCCCGCAGCAACCAGGTCATAATCGCAGACGTATCTTCTTGGAGGACACGGTCGGGCTTAAACTTCGCTTCGTAGATAACGTTCCCGCGTCGGTCAAGAACGCGACGAATGCCGTAATTTTTGGTATGCATCCCTTTTGTCGCAAAGGTGCCATACGCACTGGTGAGTTCCAGCAGATTCACTTCAGAAGCACCGAGGGCGGTGGAATAGGTCGGCTTCAGTTCTGATTCAATGCCCATTTTGTGGGCAACATCGATCACCGTATCCCATCCCACATCGACCAAAACTTTGACAGCAACAGTATTGATTGAGCCAATCAGGGCATCACGCATGGAGATCCAGCCCCGGTACTCTTCGCTGTAGTTTTTGGGGGTATAGCCGTCTACTTTGTAGGGAGCGTCCAGGTAGCCGCGATAGGGCGTGAAACCGGCAGCCATTGCTGTCGTGTATACAAACGCTTTAAATGTCGAACCGGGCTGGCGCTGTGCCTGAGTAACGCGATTAAACTGTTGCTTATAAAAATCTTTTCCCCCGACCATTGCCCGAATCTCGCCGGTACGCGGATCGAGCGCCACAAGGGCGGCTTGCTCGAAGTTTTGACCGCGACCGCGGTTTTCAACGGTTTCGATAACGGCCTTTTCCGCCGCTTCCTGCCATTCTGGCTTCAGGGTGGTTTCTACTGTTAATCCTCCAGCCTTAATCGCTGCTGGCGAGACGTGCTTGGGCAGTTCTTGTTGGATGTATTCGGTGAAATAAGGGGCAAACCTTTCGAGCCGCTTAGGACGGCTGGGTTTTGTTATCAGGGTGTCAGCGATCGCTTTCTCGGCTTCGGCGGCTGTAATGAACCCTGCCTGCTGCATCTGTTGTAATACCAGATTGCGGCGCTCTTTAATCACTTGTGGATTTTTAATGGGCGAATATTGATTGGGTGCTGGTGGGATGGCGGCAAGTGTCGCCATTTCCGATAAGGTTAGTTCGTACACCGGCTTAGAAAAGTAAACCCAAGCCGCATCTGCCACGCCATAAGCACCTTCTCCCAAATAGACCAAATTTAAGTAACGTTCTAGAATTTGATCTTTGGTATTTTCGTTTTCGATTTTTTGAGCGGTTCGGACTTCCTTCAGCTTGCGCCAGACGCTACGCTCCTGATCGAGAAAAACCATCCTCGCCAGCTGTTGGGTGATGGTGCTACCGCCTTCTACAACATCTCTTGCTATCAAGTTAGAAAAGGCTGCCCTTAAAACTCCCTGGTAATCAACTCCCTGGTGTTTGTAAAAGCGTCTGTCTTCTATCGCAATGAAAGCTTGAATTAGCTGCTTGGGAATTTTGTCAATTTTGAGGGTTTCGCGAGTCGCTGGGCCGATTTGTTGAAGTATTTTGTTGTTTGAGGCTTTGATCGTCAAAGTCTCTGGTCGCATCAAGGTTAAGGCATCGCTGGTATCGGGTAAGCTACTCTCCAGCGACCACGCAGCAGTCAAAAGCGCGATCGCTCCTCCTCCCACACCTAAACCAATCCAAAATCGACGCTGATGATGGAGTGGGTTTTCTCCAGTGAATGGCTTCTTGACAATTTTAGGAAGCTCCTGAGTGGAGAAGCGCTTCAGCCGCAAGAGATTTCGCTTCAATTCCCGACGATGTCGTGATGCGTCTGCGTGTCCTTCGTCTTGTTCCTTGCCATCAATCGGAGTATCGACTGGTTCTTCTTTATTACCTACAGGAGTCTCGACTGGTTCATTTGACACCCCCGCATTGAACTTGCCTGATAAATCCTTCAGTCTTGAGATGAACTTGGTCACGTCAACTCCTCAATCACCAAAAACTTCTGGCGCAAAATTCCCTGCTTATTGTTGCCTATTTTATGGCTTGAATCCGGGATCTGTGCCTACACAATGTGAACTTATTCGCTTTTTGTCAAATTGTTATTTTTTTATTCCGTCAAAGAATACACCTAAAGTCATCCAGTTCCAAGCTTTGTTCTAGACCTTGTTGGTTGATAGCTTAAGTAACTTCAAGAAATGGGGCAAATCTCAAGGCATTTTCTACCAAACTCCTAATTATCAGCTTCTTGCTCTCTGGCTGAGCTTATTAGAGGAGCGGACGTGGTATTTGATAAAAATCTAGCTTTGAGAGGAGCGGGTTAGCGCTGAAGTCGGCGATCCCCCCTGAAAAATGTTTGCCAAGAACATTTCTCAGGGGGATCGCTTTTTGGGAACTTATCTGGAAAACAGTAACTTCGGTTTGTAGCTCAAAATATCCTTCCTAAGACAGATGCACCTGCTGGGATTAGTATAAGCGATCGCCCTTCTGGTGCCAATCCATCATGGACAATTTGCTTAACGTTTGTGCGTAATCTTCAGCCACCAAGCAGATAAATACATAAGTTATGAAGATTGCGATCAAAACTACTGGGTGCAGTAAGTTCTGTCAGTCAATTGATTGTTGATTTTATTTCGTTTTGGGTTGCTGTATTACCGCCTTATCGAGGTCAAGCGATGTTAATTGAAACAATTCTGACCGATACTATACTCTTTCTAAGAATTATCATCCTTGTTGTGGCTTCAGTGACGCTACACGAACTCGCTCATGGTATAGCTGCTTTAAGTCAAGGTGATGACACCCCCAAAAAAAGCGGACACATGACCTTGAATCCAGTGATTCACATGGGATGGGAGTCAATTATTTTTCTTTGCATTGCTGGTATGGCGTGGGGACAAATGCCTATCAATCCCGCACGCTTTCGCCATAAGAAAATTAGCAATATTTTGGTTTCTATCGCTGGCCCTTTATTAAATCTAGGCTTGGGCATTCTGTTTCTTTTAATTCTAAAATTGGATTTCAGTTTGTTCTCGACAAAAATTCTGAGTTCTGAATTTCTCTACCTGGGTGCGTCTATCAATTTGAGCTTGTTTCTCTTTAATATGCTGCCTATTCCTCCTCTGGATGGGTTTCATGTATTCAGTGAATTTTTCCCGTCATTAAAACCTTTAGAAAGTAGCCCTTTTGGATTATTAGCTTTAACAATCCTCTTGGTTAGTGGTTTTTCTTTAGGTCTGGGTTTTATCGCGAATGCAGTCATCTGTGCGGTTGTTCCCTCAATGCAGGGATGCCAAGTTGTATTTTAGATGGATGCACTGCTTCCATCAGACTTTAGTCTGCGTCTATACAGAATAAGCCTGCGGACGCAGGCTTATTGTTTTCTAGTCAATTCCGGATTTGAGATTCATTGAACACAATCTCTATTAACGAACCGCATTGGCGGAGCCTGCGCGTTAGCGCTTAGACGCCTTAGCGTTCGCGAAGCGGCGCGGATGCGCGTTAGCGCTATAGGACGCGAAGAAAGAGAAAGAAGAGAGATTACAAATCACTTCAGAACCCCGACTTCTTAAAGAAGTCGGGGTTCTCGCATTCACGAATCATATAGGACTGCTATAGTTAAATCTTATCTATAATTTTTTTTGCAAATCAATTGGCAGTAGCATGGATTTTGTGACGGGTTTGGGATTTTTGGCGGCAACTTTGACCACTGTAGCTTTTTTGCCTCAATTGTTTAAAGTATGGCAAACAAAATCAGCCAAAGATGTTTCCCTGGAAATGTTGATTATTTTCTGTTCGGGAGTGTTTTTGTGGTTGGTGTACGGTTTTTACATTCAATCTTTTCCGGTTATTGCTGCCAACTTGTTAACCTTAATTTTTAATCTGATAATTTTATCGCTTAAAATTAAATATGAATAGGATAATCTTTTAAGGTTTTACTTGCCTGTGATGTCTGGAGTTTTTGCCGCAGAACGTCTTTTATTTACACCCGCGACGCCTGACACCGACGCCATCCGAACTATATTTGCCTTCCCGAATGAGTACAGCGTTGGCATCACTAGCCTAGGCTATCAAGTGGTGTGGGCGTCTTTGGCAATGCGCTCCGATCTTGAAGTCAGCCGCCTATTTACAGATACTCATGAGCCGCGGCTGCGATCGCCTGAATTAGTCGGATTTTCCCTTTCTTGGGAATTGGATTATGTCAATATCCTCAATTTGTTGGAATTGCTAGAGATTCCGAATCGAGCATCTGCGCGTGATGACAATCATCCCCTCGTATTTGGAGGAGGACCCGTATTAACTGCCAATCCAGAACCTTTTGCTGACTTTTTTGATGTCATTTTGCTGGGAGATGGTGAAAATCTACTCGGCAATTTTATTGATACGTATAAAGAAGTTAGAAACGCTACCCGACAAGCTCAACTAAGGCGTTTGGCGCAAGTACCAGGAATCTATATTCCTAGTTTGTATCAAGTTGAATATCACTCGCCGGATGGCTCGATCCAGTCAATTTTGCCCGTAGATGCGGAGATTCCCGCCGTCATTGAAAAGCAAACCTATCGGGGAAATACGCTTTCCGCTTCCACTGTGGTGACAGAGAAGGCGGCGTGGGAAAATATTTATATGGTGGAAGTGGTACGGAGTTGCCCGGAAATGTGCCGCTTCTGTTTGGCGAGTTATCTAACATTGCCGTTTCGGACAGCGAGTTTGGAAACTTCGCTGATTCCAGCCATCGATCGGGGATTGGCGGTGACGAATCGGCTGGGATTATTGGGGGCGTCTGTTACGCAACACCCAGAGTTTGAAACCCTACTGGATTATTTGAGCCAGCCAAAGTACGACGATGTCCGCCTCAGCATTGCTTCGGTGCGGACGAATACGGTGACGGTACAGCTAGCTCAAACTTTAGCAAAACGAGACACGCGATCGCTCACCATTGCCGTAGAAAGCGGTTCGGAACGATTGCGGCAGATTATCAATAAAAAGCTGACGAATGAAGAAATCATCCAAGCTGCAATCAATGCCAAAGCAGGTGGATTAAGCAACCTCAAACTCTATGGAATGGTGGGAGTTCCGGGGGAGGAACCCGAAGATTTAGAAGCAACTGTGGCGATGATGCGATCGCTCAAAAAAGCCGCACCTGGGTTACGCTTGACACTCGGATGCAGCACTTTTGTCCCTAAAGCTCATACACCGTTTCAGTGGTTTGGAGTGAATCGGGACGCCGAAAAGCGGCTGAAAAGTTTAGAGAAGCAATTGCGCCGCGAAGGCATTGAGTTTCGACCGGAAAGCTATAATTGGTCAGCAATCCAAGCTTTAATATCGAGAGGCGATCGCCGACTTTCCCATCTTCTAGAACTGACACGACACTACGGCGACTCTCTAGGCAGCTACCGCCGTGCCTTTAAAGAACTGCGAGGACAACTGCCGGATCTCGATTCCTACATCCACGCCAGTTGGTCGTTAGATCAAGTTTTGCCTTGGAACCACTTGCAAGGGCCATTACCAGTCGCAACCCTCCAGAAGCATCTAGCCGACGCTAAGGCTCATTTTCGGGAGGCTTCACCCTGCTTAACCTAGCCTACGGGGTGATTACGACCGTAAAAACACGGATAAGCCGATTCTGGCATTTTATGAAAACAGCGATCGCACAGATGTAGTTGTTAGAAAGTCCAGTGAGACTCTAAGAAGAGTTTTATTCTCCCAAGGCAGGCTAACAGATGGTATTCGTAAAACCTCAATTTAATCGTAAATTTGCTTTTAAACTCACTCTAGTAGGTGCAGGAGCGCTTTTGTGCTTGATTCCCTCTGTAGAAGCGATCGCCAAAACCGTAACTTCCACAGGTGCTGCGGCAGTTGAACCAACTGTTTTGGCAGCTCAACCGCAAGGTCGCACCCAGCGGGTTCGATTTGCAAAAGGGAAAAGCTCAGCAGTTGTAGAATACTCGGTCGTGCGAGGAACGAGAGATATTTATCTGCTGGGTGCCAAGGTACGCCAGAAAATGACGATCGGCATTACCTCCCTTGAAGAGAACGCTGTTTTTGATATCGTAGCTCCGAATGGGCGAATTATTGCACGAGAGGCAACTAGTTGGAGCGGCACATTGCCTAGAACCGGGGACTATAAGATCGTTGTTGGCGGGACTAGAGGAAACGCCAGTTACAGAATGCAAGTGGGAATTAAATAATCGTTCAATTTATCAGATTTTCCCCCGCCGGACGCTGTACTGGTGGGGATCTTTTTTTATAAATTGAATAGAGCAAGCAACCAAGGATAAGCAGATGTTAAAACAAGCTTTGGCGGGCGTAGGAGCATTTTTATTCCTGACCTCTTCGGTGTACGCTGGAGAACAGAGTGCCGAGAGCGATCGCTTTGAATTTTCCCTGCAAAACTCAGCAGAAATTCTCCAGGTTCAACCCTTATCAACTTCCAATTCGATTGAACTTGCTCAACTTCTGAACACCCGCTGCCCACCGAATACATCTTTATACCGTGCTGCTGAAACTAGAAATTATTTCGCCCATATCTGTATGGCTAAGGGAGGTACTTTAGTCTATGTTGGGGGTGCCAAAAATGGAACCCAAAACACTGTTAATGCAACGGTTCCCAGTAACAGTAGCGAACAGTTTGTAGCTGTTCAAGGCAATACCCGTCACATTCTTACCCAAAGCCAGCTACGCATTATTCAAGGGAATCAAACCATCGTTAATGAAAGAGTGTTGCGATGGACTCAATAACGATGATTAGAGGAATAAATTAAATGCAATCAACATCTGAGTATTTTTGTGCCTATTGCGGCGAACCAAATGTTACATTTGTTGACCTGAGTGCTGGGGGTCAGCAGTCGTATATTGAAGATTGCCAAGTTTGCTGTCGCCCAAATATTCTCTACATCCGATTTGATGAAGAAACCCTTGACATTGAAATCGATAGCGAATACGAAGGCTAAAAATAAAGTTTTATTACTTCCTGCCTAGTTTACTCGCAAAAGATTTCTAGGATTTCTGGAAATGCCTTGCGCCCTTCTGAAGATGAAACTATCGACAAACAGATAGTTCCCAAAAAAACAACCGTAATCTTACGGTTATTATCTTACAAAGAAGGTCAAATCATGGTATTTACTAAACCTGAATTCAATTGCAAACAGGCTTTGAAATTAGCTTTAGCGGGCACAGGAGCATTATTATTCTTAGCACCTTCAGTAGGTGCTGTACAACTAACTGAAAAAAGTGCCGAGAAGGTTGCTTTCACTTCTCAGCAACCTGCATCTCAAACTTTATCGACTTCCCACTCTATGGAACTAGCTCAAACAGAGGTGGGTTGTCATAGGGATGAAAGTACTTTCGTTGCTGCTGAAACGAAAAACTACTTAGTGTATATTTGCGGCGGAGATAATCCCCACACTTATGTCGGTTATGCCAAGAATGGGCGTGGTGGTATAACTGTTCCTCTTACTTCTTACAACCGTAATGTATTTACGGCTAAAAACGGTCCGTACACTTACACGGTGGACATGAGTAAGAGTCAGCTCGTTATTAAGCTCCCAAATGGCAGACGTTCTATTGAAAAGTTAATTAATAGTTTGGAGTAATACTATAGCAGCAACTCTCACTATTTAGTTGTTAGTTTTGTTTCAGGCATAATAGTGGGTGTTCAGCTTTTAGTTCTAGTACAAAAATTCATTTTTTCAGCTAATCCTTAAACAAAACAATTAGTCACTTGATTACGCTCTGTCAAAGGAAGAAAATGAAATGGCATCTGTGAAACTTGGATTGAATGGCAAACAAGCATTGAAACTCGCTTTAGCAAGCGCGGGAGCATTATTATTCTTAGCACCAACAGTACAAGCAGCAGAACTTACAAAAAGTGCTTCCGGTGTAAGCGATCGCCCAATCCAAGTAGCTGCTTCTAACGATTGCATCAACGACATCGCAGAAGGTTTCTCTGTCGAAACAACCAATCATTATGTAGGGATTTGTTACACTCGCAAAGGCACCTTCTACGTGGGTCGTGCGAAGAATGGCAAAGGTAGCATTCTTCTCCCTGTTTCTTCTCCAAAGAGGAATGTTTATGTCGCCAAAAACGGTCGGTACACTTATACTCTAAATTTGAATACGAATCAGTTAATTATTACCTTGCCTAATGGCAGACGTTCTATCGAAAGGGTAGTCAAAATTATCGATTCCTAATTTTTTACCTGATGGCTTTTTAATTTTGATTGAATCCCTGCCTTTTCACACCCAAATGAAGACATTTGGGTGTTTTTTCACAATTACGAATGAGTTTCCCGCGTCTGTCCCTCGATGACAGCACTCCAGTCGTCGTTATTCACTGCCGCTTCTAGCTTTTGCTGCCTCTCGGCATCACTTTCCTCGGCATCTGCAAGATCCTTAGTGAGCGTGCTATCTGCCATCGCCTTGCGAAGTTTGAGCTTTTTCTCCTCATAGGCGTTGCGCTCTTCGGGCGACATGGCTGCTTTTGCAACTTCGCCCACCGTGCTAGCCCACATCTCACTGACCTCAGCGTTACCAGGCGGAACGCTGCCGAGTTCGGAAATCCACGCCTCTCGCAAATTTTCCATGTCCGTGCGTTTCGGGAACTTGAACGCCTGCACCCGCACAAACGCGCAAGTTTCTCTCCCATTTTGAGCGACATGACCATTCAGGGAAAGCAGTACATTCCGCGAGTAGCCGATATATTGCGTCTGGTATTGGGTATCTAACACAGCGTACACCCCAGCAATTTTCGCATTCTGGACGCGATCGCACCAACTCTGAAGCGGTAGCACTTCAGTTCCATCGTTTTCGAGATCGACAGGAGTCGCTATCTCAGGGGCAGCGTGTTCGTCGTCGGAGCTATACAAAAAGTCGTGCAGCCCCCGGTGCCCTTCGGGTACATTTTGGTGTTCAACGGGCACATTCTGGTTTGACTGTACAATGTCGGACATGAGAAAAATTGGTTATGCAAGGGTTAGTTCTAGAGAACAAGCGGAGACGCACGCCCTAGAGCAGCAAATCTCTCGATTGAAGCTTGCCGGGGCGACGGAGATTTTCAGCGACATAGAATCAGGCTCTCGTGATAGTCGCCCCAGTTTTCAAGCAGTCATGAACCTGGTACGAGATCGCGTACCAGACGAAGTAATTGTCACACGTATTGATCGCTTGGGGCGCAGTCTCTTATCCTGTCGCAAAGCTTTGGATGAATTTCGCGCTTCTGGTGTCCCGCTTCGCGTCCTGGATGGCTCGGTTGACCTCTCCACTGCTAGCGGTAGAGCGTTCGCTTCTCAAATGGCAATCTGGGCAGAGTTTGAAGCGGATATGCTCTCGGAACGCACTCGACACGGATGGCAGCACCTCAAAAACCAAAAACGGGCGGTGAATGCACCCTTTGGATACGAAGCGGTAAAAGAAGGCGGGCACCGGCTCTCGGCGGCTGTGTATCGAGACACGGGCAAAACGAACGCCCAGATTGCCAGAGAAATTATTGAAGCGTTTTTGAGAATTGGAACCTTGACCGGAACGCTACGAGAACTCAACCGAAAATATGGCGATCGTGTTCGTGAGGGCTGCGGAAAAGAATATCCTCGCAGCGTTCGTGGATTGGCTGACTGGCTTCGCTCCCCGGTTCTGCAAGGGCACCTCGTCTACTACAAGCGCCAACCCGGAGAAAAAGCAAGCGCCACCAATCGCCTCATCATCTACAATGCCCATCCCCAAGAGCGCCTGTTGTCCGACGAGGAGGCGAGAGTTATCGAAGAAATTATCGCTACAGCTCGTGCGGTTCGAGGGTGGGGCACGACCATGCCCCACCACCCGCTGAGCGGGCTGATTCGGTGCGCCCAATGCGGCAAGGGATTCTATATTAACGGCGGCGACCGCTGCCGCAGCTACTACCAGTGCCAAGGCTACTCGCTCGGAATTTGCTCGTCCAAGAAGATGATTAAAGAAACCGTTGTTGAGGCAGAGGTTGTCCAAAGATTGATCCAAAGAAGTGCGGAAATTGCTGCGTATTCCAGCAGCACTATTCAGCCCGCCGAATCGGAAGAATTGAAAAGTTTGCGCGATCGCTTATTTGGGCTAGAGCAAGTTGTCGAGCGATTTGGTAGTGAAAAAACGATTGAGACGGCGATTGAAAGCATTCGCTCCCAGATAGATAATCTGGTCTACCAAGCCGACAACACTGCTCGTTCTGGCGACGCCGACCGCCATCTGTTAGAAAATTTCTCCGATCCCGATTTCTGGCTAACGCTTCTCCTTGCAGAAAAGCGCTCCATCTATCGAGCGCTGGTAGATAGGGTAACGATTCGAGATGGAGCGGTGGTTAAAGTGCTATTGAAAGTTTGAAGTTAACGCGAAATTTTCGTAGTGGATGCGGCGGTCAATTGGGTTCGTATTGTTCGTACAAAGCTGTCACAAAATAATAACGCTCGTAAAAATTGAGCTTGAGCAATTCTTGAGCAAGCCGAACGCCCAGTTCATCATTCTCTCTAGAGGCTTGCCTTAGACAAAGCTCTACATCCTCTTGAGTACAATTTCCATCGTCCAAGACAACGTGTAAATTACCGCCCGCACGATGAATTTTGTAATACTCTTTGGCGAGCGGCAAGGCTTTTTCAAACGGATTCATGCGGTTTTCCAGCCCAATCTTAGGGATGTTTTCTGCGATTCTACTTTACCCAATCCAGCCCAGGCACATCACCAGACTCGTCAATTAACCCTTCCTTTCTAATTGCCGCCAACTCTTCTGGTGTTATCGGGTTCGCTTTTCCTTCTTGGATGTTAAGCCACATTTGGGCGGGTGTAATGCCGCGCTTCCACGCCAGATAGTTGACACGTCTAATTATTTTTTCTTCGCGTTCTTGCAGTTTCGCACCCAGCAAACTTTCCGCTTGCTGAGTCGGGCTGTTGCCGCGCAAAAAACCGTCAGTTACCAGCAAATCCTTATAATATTCACCCAATTTAAACCTTATATCTCGATCGTCCTTTGCCATGTGTCCCGTTTTCGTCCCCATTTAGTCCCGCGCTGGTGCTATCATAGCCTCAAACACGCAAAGCGATCGCCTATCCCCGCAAAGTTCAAAGCGATCGCTGCCCCCAGATAGAGGCAATTTAATCATGACAGAAAACGACATCCTAGGCTTCGTACAAAGTACCGAGTTATTGCATCCATTGGCTTTGGAAGCTTTTGGGTTAGGGGTCGCTGACATCGCAGATGCGGTGTTAGTAGAACCAAGCACCATTTACCAGTATCGTGCTAGCAAAGGGGCACAGCGCCGCCGCAACCCCAGTCGCTCGGTAATGAGGCTGGCGGCGCTCAAAGGAAAAGAGTTGGTTGCAGACATCGCCAACCTCAAAAATCCCGGACTGCTGCATCAATACATCGCGCAGTAATGCCAATTAATTTCCATTTAATACCTGAAGTTTTAACTGATTAGTACAAAGTACAGTTCGCCGTACATTTACCCGCCTAGTGCGGGTTTTTTATTGTGGATTCATCGCACAGATAACCACAAACAACCACATGAATCCCACCAATCCAATTTCAATAAAAGCCAAAGACATTGGCTACAGATTCGCTAAAGACTACAACGGTAGCGGGGTGCCCACCCTAATCGAATCCCTTTACTGCGACTTGCACGACCCGCGTAGCTGCCCAGCACTGGACGCCAACTCCTGCCGCCTTGTCTACGAAAAAGCGAATAACGTCGCCAACGAGCGCTTTGAAAGGAGAAACTGGCTCATTGGTTCTGCTGCCAAAAAGAACCCGCGCGGTTACAAGCGAGTTTTTAATGCGATCTCAAAAGCAGATCCGTCTGTTTCCCTCCGCATGGCACTGGCGGGATTCGTGCCGATGAAAGATTCGGGGGAAGAATCAATCAACGTCGATCACCTGTATGTCTCGCTGCCTGAAACCGAGAACGGCGCGGAGCTGCTTTCTAATACACTTACCGGACACCACCGCTTCCGCTACTTCGGAAAAAGGAAAAATGTTCTGGTAGACCTCAACATCAACAACGTAGTTGCACTCAGAGAAGAGGTCGGGTCTTTTTGGTATGCACGGGCGAAAGGCTTGACGGTTGAGGGTTCTTGGACGGCGATTGTTGGGATTGGCGGCAAGACCTGCAACTTATTAGTAGTCGATGAAAACGGCGACCCCCTTCCCGACGCCTGCCACGTTTTTGGAACGGGCGGCACCTACGACTTGGCGTTGCAGACGAGCCAGGACTGGAGACTCCGGGAAAACGTCCGAGGGGCGATTAGCTTGGACGACTTAATGGATGCGATCGCTGCTGGCTCTTATTACTACGGCGTCAATGGCTTTGGCGCAAACTTCCAAGAATGGTTTGACGATCATCGTTTCCCCTGGTTTGACGCCATCGTGGGAGAACTCGAAACTCGCATCGAACCCTATCGCAATCGGATTGGGCGCATCTTATTTGTTGGCGGAAGTGCCAACCTAATTGCAGATATCGTCGCTGGGGATGACTTCTTGGTGGTAGTGCCAGAAGCTCAAACTGCGAATGTGGTCGGGATGTGGTTGAAGGCTAAAAACGACTTGACTCAAAGCATCAAGACCGCGATCGCCAATGCCTGACGACACTCCGATTATCCGCTTCCGCCTTCGGAAGCGGTTGCTGCCACTCTACAGGCAGATACAAGAAGCAAAGCCAGGGGCGCTGTGCGGAGAAATATTCTCGGACCTACTAATCCTCTACGGCAATCATTACCTGAATCACCTCAAGCCGCTAGGAAGGATAGCTGAAGAAATCACCGAGACAGCGCCCCTGACGGCAACCGCGACTCCTTCAATCCCCACGGTTCCCCCGCCTCAACCTCAATCCAAACAGCACGACGCCGCAACCTCGCTATCCAAACTTAGGAGCAAACTTCAATGAACGACGCGCTTTTAATCCCCGGAGCCATCTTGCTCGTACTTGGCGGAATTAGTTACCACACGCTATCCGGTTCCTCTCCCAAGCCGGAAGACATCCTAATTCACCAACAAATCACGATTCAACAGCAACAACAGCGCATCCAGCAGCTGGAGGCAGAACAGCGCGGAATGTTGATGAATCGCTAACCCACCCAATACACAAGCAATCAACCAAGAGCCGCAATGATTAACATCAATTTTCTCGCCTCTCGCCCCAAGCTCAATCTCAAGCAACGCTTCCAAGAGTGGCGCTATAAAGAGCCAAAAATCAATTTCTTTTCAGTGTTTGGGGGATTCGGTTTAATTAGAACCCTAGCAATGGGAGCGATCGCACCTGTGGCGATGCCCTTGCCAGTTGTTGGAATTATCTGCCTGCTGATTCTATTTACGGGAGTGGTCGCAGCTGGCGTGGAACCGGCTGGCGCTTGGGACCACTTGAAGCTTGTCGCGACTATCTGCGGCGGCATCGTCTGTGGAGGGATTGTGTAATGCCAGGACTCGTCAGCGGTTGGTACGAACGAGAGCAAGAGCGCGGCAGGTTAAACGCTGAGAAAGCCGCCAAGATGGAAGCCTATAAGAAGTCTCAAGAAGTTAGTCCGACTCAATCGGGTGCCGAACTTGGCTCCTTGGCAGCTGCATTGTATGGGGCAGCGATCGCAGGTCCCGCTGGATTTATCGCCGGGGCGCTACTCGGTGGCTTTTACGGTGCGGTGGGCGGAAACATTTTTGAAGAGGGTCCAGATTAATGTTTGGATCTGACTTCAATAATTTGGTCCGTAAATTATCCAACAGCAAAGATAGCCCCCCAGTCGATAAGCGCAAGCTGCTTTTAATTTGTGTCGCCGGTCAGTTTGGCTTGGGCCTAGTTCTTTCAATTGGTTGGAGTATTACCCGCGATTACATTTTGGGTGCCTATGGATGGGCGGGAATCATGCTCGTTGCGATGTTTCTGGGGTTGTTCTTCTACTGGGAAAAGCGTTCGGTTTTTCTCTCGGCTTTATTACTTTTGGTCGTCATTTCTATCCCCTTAGCGCTATGACCTTCAACCAGCAATTTCCTGAATGGCTCGAATCTAAACTGTTATCTTGCGCTGGATATTGGGCGGGCTTGGGATTAGCCGGATGCTTTGGCGTTCTGGGTTTATCTCAATATGGAAACCCCAATTTTAAAGTCGTCACAAATTTAGGCGGTTTGAGCTGTACGGGGTTTGCTGCCTATTGTTACTACAAGGAGAAAATCGCCGATGAAAACCTGGGCATTCTTCAAGTGGCACGCCGGGAAGGGAAGCAAAAACAGGCGATCCAAGAATACGCCTGCATCGCGGTCGAGCAATTGGTAGGAGCGACGCCGCAAATTCTTCCCACCGGGAGCGACGCGATTTCTCGAATCGGTGTCAGCCTGATTCAAACACTCAATTCCTACAAACTGCCTTGCGATTGGGCGGGAGTCGCAACAGCACCTAGCTTTTTTCGCGCTAAATTGCGCCCTCACCCTGGCATCAAGCTGAATTCCATCCAGTCGTTGGATGAAGACTTGAAAGTTGCTTTGGGGCTTTCCCACGCCCCCTTAATTCTTCCAGAAGCTGGGTTTATTGCAGTGGACATTGCCCGACCGGATCGCCAGATTGCAAAGTTTGAAGATTACGTGGGGCGTCAGTCAAATAAAGATTTGGGCAGGGTGACGGTTGCGATTGGGGTTAACCTCGACGGCAAGCTGGTTGAAGCCGATCTTTCAGACCCAAACACCTGTCACCTGCTCATCAGCGGCACCACTGGCAGTGGCAAGACGGAATGGGAGCTAAGCGCGATCGCTTTCCTAATTTGTCGATACTCCCCAGAAGAAGTGTTAATTGCCGCTGTCGATCCCAAGCGCGTCAGTTTCCTGATGCTAGAAAATAGCCCCTATCTCTACGGCGGCTCCATCGTTAAAGACAGCGACGATGCGATCGCGCTGTTTGAGAAGTTGGTAAGAGAGATGGAGGTACGCTACAAATTATTTGAAGCCGAGCGGGTGAGCGATATCGTTGCCTACAACGCCGCTGGTAAAAAACTGCCTCGAATTGTGGTCATGGTGGATGAATTCGCCGACCTGATGGCAGATAAATTAACCAAAGAGAGGCTTGAAGAAAGCATCAAGCGGCTGGGCGCTAAGGCAAGAGCAGCCGGAATCCACTTATTAATGGCAACTCAGCGCCCGGAAGTAAAAGTGGTTAGCGGTATTATCAAAGCCAACTTACCCGGTCGCGTCTGCTTGCGCGTTGCTTCTATCGTCGATGGAGAAATTGCCCTAGGTTCACCAGCTCCAGCTCATAATTTACTCGGAAAAGGCGACTTGCTTTTTCAGGTAGGTAGCGATAGACAACGCCTGCAAAGTCTTTTGGTAACAAATTGGAAGGGTCTAACCGATGGGAATCATTACGGGTCCCGATTCGCCTCGCAAGGTCAACTAGAGTCAGATCCTGACCCATTCGCCCACACATTAGAGGGCATTCCCGTGTGCGAGGTGCGAGAAGAGGATTTCCTTCCGTCCCTTCCGTCCGTCCCGGTGCGGGAGGAAATCGATTCGGATTGGGAGATTTTCTGCCGCATCAAGGACGGAAGGACCCAAGGACGGAAGCGCACGCCCCTGATCCAAGAAATTTTCGGGGTATCCGATGGCGGCAACAGTTTCAAGCGTGCCCTCACCCGTTACATCGCCATTGTGGATAAATACGCCCTCGACTGGGTGCTGGAACTTCACCAGGATGGGTTGGCTCCAGGGCAGATTATCGAAATGATTTGGGGCGTCACTCGCGATAAAAACCGCGACGCCTACCGCGATGCCAGAGAAAAACTGCAAGGCATCGCCCAAGTATTAGCCGAGCGCGATTATTCAGCGCTCTTAAAAGATTTAGAAGCTTGATTGGATGGCTGGATAGTGCCGCAATTTTTTGCAACGCACAGACCGGCGTACCGAGAAAGAAAACCTCATGGGGCGGTCGAACCCACACTAACAGAGGAGAAAGAAAGATGAGCAGATATGACAAGATTGCGGATTGGATCGTGACTCGCACATTTGCCCTCGGTTTAATTTGTACGGTAGCAACGACAACCTCTTTCCTAACGCCTTCGCTTAAAGAGTACAAGTCGGGATGGGAAAAAGCCGCATGGACTTTCCTTGTCCTAGCAGGAGTAGTAGAGCCAGCGATCGCAGTTGGATGCCGCCGAAAGTTTCGCGATGCTTCTATCCCAGAGTGCATTGAAGTTGCCCAAGAGCAGCAGGCGCAAAGTGAGGAACTGCTTAGTGCTAATACCAATGCCGACGAAGACGATCTCCGTCGCATTGCTCGAATTGACGCTCTTGAAGCAAACATGGCTCCTTTAGGGGCTAGATTGCAAGCATTAAGAGTACGGGCAGATCGGGTGCTGGATGAACCAAGCGAAAGTGAATCCGAGTGCAATAGCCAATGCGCGAACTGCGATTTTCACGACGACAATCCCTATCTACCATGTGCTGTTCATCCGTCCGGTCCCGACCCAATCGGATGCCGAGACTATACGCCAAAATTGCAAACTTGGCACTTCATTCAAATTCGAGGTGGCAAGGCTGCGGGAACTTATTTCTACAAAGAGCCTCTTGGACTGTCCGCCGCATCTATGTCGCGCGTTCACGCTTGGTTGTGGATGGGGAAAACGGGCTGGATAGACCCGAATCACTACGGTCAGCGAAAGAAGTTACTGGAGAAGTTTGGCGCGAAAAACCTCAATCAATTGGTAGGCAAAAGTTTTAGGTCTTCCAAACAAGATCCTGATGAAGCTCTTGAAGAGTTTCTATCAACCTAACTTCGCCCCACCATGAGGTTTCCCATTAAAAAAAATTGCAAGGGGCGCGCCACAACCCCCGCGCATCAAAGCTTAGCCGGAAGGCTGGATAGTACCGCTACTTCTTGCACTCGTACAGACCAGCGCACCAGCTAGGAACCCGCTCCAGGGCAATGCAGACTCATCACTACCTTTACCCCCTGGAGAATCACCATGACATCTATCTACACCGCGCACCAATCCCCGCTGTTTGCTATTTTTCTGTTCTGCCTTTACTTCTGTTTTTTCTGTTCTTTATTGCCTAAGCGCCCTAAATCAGCGCCAATTTCCAGAACTCCAAAAGTAGAGACCGCACTCGTGAAGCAACAGTTACCAGAGGAATCCTCGCCACAAGCTGAGGAACCCCCTGACAAAGAATTAGAAATAATTCTGGAGAAAGATGTCGCACCTGTGGAATCCGAAAAGGAACCGCTTGAGGATGTCTGGGAGGAAACCCCAGAGGAATCGGAAGTTGTATCGGAAAGGGAAATTTCGTCTATTGGAGCCACTTTTAAGCAACTCGTCAACTACTGCCAAATTAAAAAATTTCCGGGTAGGAGTCGCAAGGAAGTGAAGCAAAACAGAGAAAGCCTAATTCGATTTATCGCCCAGCAACGCATTACGCGAAGTCAGCTTGAACAACTGCGATCGCTTGCTTAGTTCAAAAGCTCTGCATTGCCCTCGTGGCGCGTGGTTTTTAAACCTTTACCCCACCTAAAATAAATGATTCACCGCCTCGGTATCGCAGCGGCACTTCTTGTGCTGATTGCTGCCCAGTTTCCAGATAAAAACATTCCCCCAGGATCGCCACATCCCGGTAGCGGGAGACGGGAAATGACAGCATTGCTTTTTAAAGCGATCGCTTAATTCCAAACTGTGCCGCCCCAAAGCTAGGGTGTTTAGATAATTTAAATGAATCTCAATCTTGCGAAAATTTCAATATGTCTAAGCGATTATTACTACTTGATTGTGATGGAACAATTAGAGAACCGATTTCACAAAACACATTCATTCAACACCCACAAGACCAGCGAATCATCGAAGGAGCAGAGGCGGCGATAGCGAAGCGCTGACTTGTCAGTTCGCTCACTTCAGTACCAGAGGATACCTTTGCCTAGGGATATCCAATCAAGCGGGTGTCGCAGCCAGACACAAACTACTAGAAGACGCTATCCGTGAAGCCAGCTATACCCTAAAGCTTTTACCAGAACTAAGAGGAATATTTTTCTGCCCTGATTTTGAGGGGAGGCATTGCTGGTTTGTCGGACAGCAGAATCCAGAGGGCAATCCGCTCCACGTTGTTGAATGGGCGCAACCCTTTGTCGGTCAGCTTCGCAAACCAAAACCCGGAATGATATTCACGGCTAACCGCCTATTTGGAGGCGAACCCATTGACCCGGAATGTTGGATGATTGGCGATACACCAGAAGACGAGCAAGCCGCTGCCGTCGATGGAATAAATTTTATGCAGGCGCAGGTGTGGCGCGATTGGTTTCGCCCCGGCGCTCCAGAGCATTCGGTTACACCGCGTCAGCTTGAGTTCCTAGAAGGAACTGACCTGTTCGGAAGGAATTAGGCAAAGGCTGAAATATCCATTTTTGGGTAGAGTTAAGTCGCTTTTTTGCTTGCTGGAATCACAATTTTGCCGCAAGAACAGTAAATTTTAAGTTTGAGGAAATCATAATGCTCAATAATTCCAGCAACTTTCTACATCCTGCAAACGCCAGTAGTACGCATAGCACTAAAGCTCAAGACTTGCCCTTCGAGATTCTCCAATGGAGACTTTCAGAAGACTGTACAGTTCGCATTCAATTTAATGGTTCTGTAACTCAAGAAGCAATTAAGAAACTTATAGCTATTTTGGAGCTGAATACAGATGTTTACCCAACCAAGCAATTGCTGAAGGAGCATGACAAAGGGCGATCGGAATTTGACAGGAATCATAATATTGCCGATGTCAAGTAGAAAGATAACCTTGCCACAATGGCAGGCTTATAGGCAAAGCCTTCGGCTCCCCGCCTATCATCCATACGACCCTAACCTAATAGGGTTTGGTCGCAGTACCCCGGAGAAAGGCTAATGGAAGCGCGGGAACTGCGAACGCAAATCGAGCAAGGACTTGGCAAGTTAATTGGAGTTTACACGCTACCCAACAATCGGAAGGTGAAGGCGATCGCCGTCCTGAAATCTTACGAAACCTACCCGCCAGACGGCACCCAAATAGAGGGATTAGAAATCGTAATTTTTTACCCGGTTCCACTCGCTATAGCCATGCTCTGTGACTATCGAATTGAGAACGAATGGACGATTCATCTTAAGCAATGGGATAAGACAAAGCACCTACATGAAGCTTCTCGCCAAACCTTAAAAGCGTTGGGCGATGAAGTAGTGGTTAAGCAAACTTTATTCACGCCGCCTATGGAATCAATGGGGCTACCAGAAATGCTACAAATCAAACTATCTACTTTTGAACAAGGATAAATCCATGCCACTCAATTACGAAATTCAGCCTCAAGAACCGAAAACCGAATTAGTCGGAAATGAAGAAGTGGGAGGAATAAAAATTCCCTGCTTTGGAATGCTACTGGAACCAGAAAGAAACTTTATCGAAGAAAACTCGGAGGGTCTACCGGATCTGCGTCAAGAGTGCGTTCGGTTAGCCAACGCTATCGCTAAAGAGACGGGCAAATCGATGCAGGAAGTTTACGACGCCTTGACAAATTCAGACGCGCAAGCTTTGTCTAGTCACCTGGAAACGCTAGTTGAATTTACCAACTTAATGCAAAAAGTTGGGAGCAAGCGCCAGTTAATTAAGGCGACAGCGATTATTCGGTTTCGTCTAGAACCCGAATGGACGATAGAAGACACGGCAAATCCTAAACTTATTCATCCAGGGTTAGTCCGGCTTATTTCTAATTTCGCTCAGCGCGAAACAGAAGGCGGAACCTCATTACTATTAGAATCCGAAGCAAGTAGCAAGCCATGACATCTATCGGCTCCCTTAGCGTAGATTTAGAATTAGATCGCAGTAAGTTTGATAGCGATTTAACCAATCTTGAACGAACCAAGGTTGAGCCGATTCCTGTTGAATTAAAAATCGATAGCGCGTCCCTTAAAAAACAAGTTCAAAGCCTGAACTTAAGTTCTGTCTTGAATTTATCGGGAAGCTTTGGGGCAGAAGACGCGCTGAAAGATTTGAATAAGAAGATGCAAGGGCAGATTGATTCTGCTCTCAAATCTTCCCTAAAAAATTTGACTGATGTTGTCACCGCTCCTTTTAAGAAAATTTTCACTGGAGCGTTTGAAGGAATCGGGACAAGTATTACCAATTCTTTTGCCAATAAAGCTGTCGCCTCTTTTGAGAACCAAATGGGGGCATCCCTTAGCAATTTAGGGGATACGTTTGGCAAATTTTTGGGAAGTAAATTTCAAAAAATTAATACTGGTTCAAGCCCAACTGTTTCCGCTCCACCCGCACCCACACCTGCACCTGAAAAGACCAAGCTTAAGCTGCTCACTCAGGGCGGAATCCTTAGAACCGAGTCGGGCGGTATAGACGCCCTAGAAGCCAAAAGTCAAATCAGTTCTGCTCGGTTAAAAATTGAGCAGCGATTGACGGCACTTCAGCAATCCGGCAAAGCAACCTCAAAAGAATTTAACGATTTATTAAAAAAGACGGCGGAAATCAGAGAAAGAATTGCCAAGGATATTGCCAACGAATCGCTGCCTGACGAGGTAAAGCGAAGTCTTGTCTCCCTGAATAACACGAAAAGTAAGCTAGCAAATTTAGAGCTAAAACTCAAAGGAGAATTATTTAAAACTCAAAGAACCACTCAAAAAGCCGGTTTTGAATCCCTAAGCATTCCTCTATCTAGAGTTGGAACAGGGCAGGCAGGTTTGGCAACCAGTCAAGCGGAACTGGCTCAAACTAATTTTGCGCGAATCTTTAGCGAAATCGCTAGACTATCCGGGGTATCCAAAGCCGTTCTGCCGCAGCTTAAATTCGATCGCCAGATGGCAGCGGGCGATGGACTCTATAACAGAAAAGATAACTCCGTCACCTTGTCGGGCACCGCCCAAAGAGAGCTGCAAGCCGGGAAATTATCCGAAGAAGTATTCAAGGCGATCGCTCACGAGTTACGCCATGCCTTGCAACTCAGATCCGGGAAGCTTTCAGAGTTTGATATCGCCAAAGGGGCGAAAGCTGGTGTTTCCTTGTCAAGTGGCAAGCCCGACGATATGCGGGCAGTCGTCGCTTCGGTCAGCGAATTTCGCAAGAAGTATGAAGAGGTTTTCGGCAAAAAACTCCCCAAAGATATCGAAAAAGCGATTAAAAGCTTAGAGAAGGACGCGAAAGCCTTTGAGGAAATTGCTTTTAAGAAGTTAGCGCCCCGCCTTTCTGAAATACTCGGCAGCAATCCCAAAGTCAAGATTAAGCCCATCAACGACCCTTCTGCCCCGTCGAAAGTATCGCCAATCTTTTCGGAATCGGAGCTGGGGAATTCCGAGCGGTTTTGGCGCGGTTTGGAGGCGAAATTTTATCGGCGCTTTGCCCGTCTTACGCCACAGATGGACGGGAAAGAAAGGCGCTCGATGGTTTCGGAGGCAACCGGCTTTTTCGCCTCTGGGGCGATTCTTGCCAACCCAGCAGCTTCAGCAGCGGCACTGCTACCCATGCTCACGCCGCTGATTCCGATGATTGCAGCAGGAGGGATGGCAGCAAACTTCCTCGCCCCGATTGTATCGACCATTTCGCAGACCCTACAGCGCTTAGAGCCAATTCAGAAGCGGTTTGAAGTGTCGGCAGGGTCAAAGGAAGGCGCAACTTCTGAAATGAAGTTTGTTCGCGGTATTTCTGATAATTTAAATGTCCCTTTGGTTGCCTCCTTAGAGCAATTTTCAAAGCTTAGTATTGCCGCTGAAAAAACGACGCTAGAAGGGGAAAAAATAAAAGAGCTTTTTGAAGCGATCGCAATCACTTCTAAGTCCTTAAAATTCAACCAACAAGATATCAACGGGGTAATGTTCGCATTTACCCAAATGTTGAGTAAGGGCAAAATAAGCGCCGAGGAAGTGCGCCTTCAGCTTGCGGAAAAATTACCCGGAGCCATTGGACTATTTGCAAGAGCTTTAAAAGTTTCCGTTCCCGAATTCAACGCCATGCTAGAAAGTGGCGCTCTTATGTCCGAGGAGGTGCTGCCAAAACTCGCCAAACAAATGAAAGAAGAGTTTGGAGGCGCGGCTCAAGAAGCGGGAATTAGCTTTACCAGTTCGCTGGTTAAAGTCGAAAATGCAATCTTTGGAATCCAAGAAGGATTCGCCAATGCTTACGGGCCAGCAATGGCAATGTTTACCAATTTATTTGCCGATATTCTTCAGATGGCAGCGGTAAATAGTAAAGCCTTGGTGACTGTTTTTGGCACCTTCACGATTGGTCTGGTAGCGACGGTGATGACGGGCTTGAACGTCATCTTGACCGGATCTGGCGTTACCCAAAAGCTCACTGCGTTTTTAATTCCCGTCTTGGGGCGTGTTTTCGCCACACTTACGCCCTTTGCAGCCGGAATATTTTCTGACTTTCTAGATGAAATATTTGGCGCTCAAGCCTCGGTCATGGAAAACATGATGCAGGGTTCGTTCAATATTGTCTATGGAATGATTCGCTTAATTGAAGACTTAACCGGGTCAACAACCAAGGTGATTGATACGGGAATCAAAGCTTCCGGGTTGCCTGGATTTGTCGATATATTGCTTGGCATCAGGAAGATGATTCCGAGCGTTCTAGTTGAATATGCCGCGCTATTTTTGATGCTGGCTCAAACGGCGGCGCTCGTAAAGCTAGCCCTCGCCCCAATGTTTATTCATCTATGGGCAACGATTCAGGCGGTCGGAGCAAGCTTTCTCGCCTCAGCTCGTAGCGGCGGGGTATTTAATTCAGCCATGGGAACGCTGAAGGCTGGATTGAGCAACACAGGTCTGATGATAAACGCACTACTTGCTGCGCTTATCCTGCTGTACGCCAAAGCTGATTTCAAGAATGAACTAGAAGCAGACTTTAACGATTTTTCCAGCAGGGCTGTTGAAAATTTAAACAAAATTAGAGAGGCGGCGAAAAATGCGGGCGATGAAGTTAAAAATATTCCCGGCAAAAAAGGCGATAGGGATAGCGACAATGCAACTGGGTATGGAAACTTCAAGTCTAAAGGTTTTGACTTGACCCTAGGACTGGGAGAGCAGTTTGGAGAAGGTGCATTCCGGACGGATGACGTAATTAAAATGATTAGGGGGACAAGTATTGGAAAAAATGCCCAGATAATAACACTCGCTGAGAAGCAGTTTTATGACAATCAGGTGAGAACTTCAAATATTGCTGATGCCATCAATACTTCTATTGATGAGTCAAAAATACTTTCTCCAGACTTCAATCAATCAAAAACGGGTCAATCGCTGCAAAATATTAGAAATATAGATGAGCAAATAAAGCAACTTCAATTGAGTCGGGTAGACTTGCTGGAATCAGGGGACGGCAGTGCAGGTACTACTAAAAAGGCAGTGGAGATAGACGCGCAAATAAAGAAACTCCTGTCTCAAAGAGAAACTGAAGGCAAGCCCATCACCAGTTTCCGCGACGCGACACTTGAGAATGTAGCGATTTCAGAAAATGTCAAAGAATCAATCTTAAAAAGTGATTATAATCAAGCGGCAAAAGATGCAATGATTGCCCTGATTGAGCCTACTCTTAAGAAAGCACAAGAAGCGAAGGCAAAACTGCAAGAATTAAATGCTTTAGATTTATCTCCTCTAGGCAAACAGTTCTCCCAGGTTAAAACGGAAATAGAGAAGAGCAACACCGCTTTAGAATCTACATTTGAAAAACTACAGCTTGACAGTATCAAAGGTCAAACCGACATCAAAAAGAGAATTGCGGATGGCTCTTTAACGAAAGACCAGGCACCCATCCTCGTCAACGCTCAAGAGGAAAGATTGCTCAAGCGCAGACAAGAGGCGCTAGAAGACTTTGTAGAAGTTCGCAAAAAACAGCTTAGAGAATTACTGGCGATTCCTAATCCGAACAAAGAACAAACAGAACTCATTAAAGAAACCCGAAAAACGGTTGCCCAAAAAAGCGTAGAACTCGCTCAAACAGAAGGACAGGTTGCCGACAATCAAGTTCAAGGGATGGAGTTGAGCGGGGCAGCTTTTGAAAAAAATACACAGAGGCAAATCGCCTATCAAGATGCTTTAAACAAGCAAAAAGAAGCCCGCGAGATAATCCTGATTCGTCGCCAACAGCAAGCGCGGCTGCTAACAGAACAACAGGCATCTGAAGAAATCAGTAAAATTTCTATTCTGAATACCGATAGACAAATTGCCAGCATCTGGAACCAGCGCAAGGCTTACCACGATGCATTCCTGCAAGGAAAAATTAGCGCGACTCAGTTCCATGATAAAGAGCGGGAATTGACGGTACAGCTCTCCGACCTTAAAAAGCAAAAAGTAGAGCAGGAATTACAGCTTCGAGATCAAGTTAATCAGCGCATCTTGGCGGATCTGGAATTTGCCAACTCTCAAGCGGCGGGAGTCCTTCAGCGCATCGGGCAGAACCGCTCCATCGCCGTCAAGGAGAGACAGCTCGGCGGCAAGCTCAACGAAACCCAGGCGGCATCACAGTTAGACACCGTCCAAGAGGACAGTGCTTACCGGGAGATCGACCTAAATAAGCAGAAACTCGCCCAGTTAGACGCGCTGGAGCGACAGGGGGTAAAAACCGCCAGGGAAGTTGCCACCGAAAAATTACAAATTCAGCAGCAAATCGCGGGTCAATACCTGCAAATCCTCGACCAACAGCTGGCGCGAGAAAAGCGACTGAGAGACGAAGCGAATGCCGAAGCTGAGTCGCGGGTTGCTATGGATAATCAGCAAGCAATTCGCGCGGCTAAAGAAACTCAGCTCGGAGGTGGAAAAAGCGAACGCGAGACAGCTACGGCACTGGAAGCGATCGCCCAACGCACGCTCTCCCAGGAGATCGCCCTCACCAGGGAGAAGCTTCAGCAAAACATCTCCACGGCTGAGCGCAGGCAACTGGAAGGACAACTCGAAACCCAGCTCACTCAAGCAGTCGAGCAGCGTCTTGCCACTCAAAAGCGAATTAGAGAAGAAGCAGCAGATGCATTAGACGATCAAATTCGTCAGCAACAACGCATCACCGAGGAACAGCAAAACCACCTGGATCTGCAAGGTCGCGAGTATGACTACTGGCTCAAGGTTGACGACCAACTCAAGAGCATCCTTGAAAGCCGTCGCAACTTATCCAAGGCAATGTCCGACGCCAAAGTTGCTTCTGGTGAAACAGCACTGGAGCCAATCAAAAGGGCGGAGGAACTATTTGGGCGGCTGCTGAGCGAAGATGGGCTGCTCAATAAGGCTGGCTCATCCCTCGCCAGTAAAGCCACAGCTAACCTCAAAGATGTGATTGTCAGTCAAATTCGCGCCGCTGGTGTTGCTGTCGATCCCGAACAACTGCGATCGCTTGTGGCTCAATCTAAAGAATCGGGCAGCGCTGGTGAAGCGGCAAAAGCCAAGCTGGCTGAATTTGAATTAGCGATTCTAGATAGGCGTCAAGCGCTGGAAAGTCAAATCGCAGCGGCTAAGGCTGAAGCAATTAAAGCCGAACAGCAACACGCTCGAATGATGCTAGAAATTGACCTGCGGCGCACAGATATGCAAGCGCGGCAAGCTTACTTTGCCGCTAAGAAAGCCGACTTGGAGGCTCGTGCCGCAGTCCAAGCAGCTGAGGGCGAAAGGAAGAAAGCAGAGCGAATTGAAGACCCCAGACAGAAGGATAGAGCTTTGGCAGACGCCGATTCCAAGCTTAAAATCGCTCAAGAAGGGTTGGGATTATCCAGGGATAATCTTGCCCTACAAGAGGGCAGTCTTAACCAGCAAGCGGAACTCTTTGACAATGCCCGAAAAACGCTCAGCGTTCAGCAGCAGATGGAGCGATCGCAGTTTGGCGCATCGGAAGCTGCCCGTCAAAATGCGGCTCAACTGGAACGTGCCGAAAGAGCCTCGAAACGGCTGGCGGAAAATGCAGCGGCTCAGGCGGGATACACCGTCAGAGTCGGCAGCCAGGAGTGGGAGCAGCAACGGCAAGCCCGCAATGATTTCTCTAATTCCATCAACGCTCCTGGCGATCAGAAATCAAATCTCATCCAAGCAGCCATGTCCATGAAGGACAACCCCTTCTTCTCGATGATGTTGCAGCAAAACGGGATGGGGGACATCGCCCAGCTAGCGGGTCAGCTTAGAGATGTTAACCCAATGCGAGTACAAGCGACGATGGCTTCTGCCAAGATTGGCAATAAAGACGTGGTGGAAGAGCTTAGGAAGCTCAACGAGAACATCTCTGGCATGGCGAGTCGCCCCACCAACCTAAACGTCTCAACGGCAAGCCCCGTAAGAGATGCGGCGAGTATTTATGGGGATTTGTCGAAACAGTCGGTGAGGGGGGCGAATTTGTAAGGGCGAAATTTTCGCGGTAGAAGAGCGATGAGCGTTGCACCGAAGAAGTCGGTCTATCGAGCACAGCACAACTGTCTATTTTTAGTTCGGTTATCTGTATGAACTTTCTTAAAGAATTTACGTTTTCTAATATACAAGCGGAATACTGAGTGAATTCACTTACAATACAAATCAATCCGTAAAGAGATGTCAACCGTGATTTATAATACTCAGTCAAAGTGCGTATGTTAGCAATAGATTCCGATTTAAAGAAAGCTGAAGCTATTCTGCTTAAAAAGCTTCAATCTGACGAGTGTTCCATGAGCTTGTATGATGTAATTGACTTGTTGCAGTCGAACGAAATTCCTGATCCAAAACGAATTGCTAAGGAAGCAATCTGGAAGATGGTTGAAGAAGGTAAAGCTCGCTTTACTAACGATTGGTCAATTGAAGCTAGTTAGTTAGTTTTAAAAAGAAATATGCAGGCTTCTTCCAGAAATTCTCGTCAGCACGCCGGAAGTAAAGCAGACGATCAAAGAACACCATTTCAAATAGATCGAGATCGTCTGCTTTACTCCACTTATTTCCGTAGGCTATCGCAAGTTACTCAAGTTGCCAGCGCTAGCGAAGGAAGTATTTTCCATAATCGTCTAACCCATTCACTGAAAGCTGCACAAATTGCGAGACGACTTGCTGAAAAACTGATTAAAGATACATCTAATTCAAATCCAGGCTTAATAGATCAGTGTGGTGGCTTAGACCCTGACGTGGTCGAATCTGCCGCGCTAGCACACGATCTGGGGCACCCGCCTTTTGGTCATGTTGCCGAAAAAGAACTTGACAAACTCAGTAAAGAT
>NZ_JAMPKD010000018.1:0-134728 GCF_039961915.1 Trichocoleus sp. DQ-A2 | reverse complement strand
CTTTTCGGGACGCTATCGCAATCGTAGAAAGCGGTTTGGCTTACGCTTCAACTTGATTGCGGGACTGTTGAACTACGAACTGGCACATACTCACTGATTCATGCAGGAGGTCTTTTAGTCATGGGTGCAACTCCATCCACTCTAGGAGTCCTGTTTGGACAAGAGTTTGCGAGTCCTTGTTTTTTCGCTCGCCTTTGGACGGAGTAGGTGCCGAAAAAAGTCTAAAAACTAATGAATAATCAAACAGGGAAATCGGATTAACTGTGTTCCGTTAGTGTGTGGGGAGTGCGATCGCTACTCGGTGAGAAAGTGTAATAACTAGCAATCAACGCCACCATCATCCACCAAAGCGTATTTACTTCCGGTCTATACCAAACTGTATCTACCAAACCATGTCCTAATAGACCAAATATCGTGGCAATCGCCGCTATCAGCCAAAAGCCCTCACGCCTGCCCAGTTGCCGCAAACGATTTAGCTGTAGCCATCCTTGGTTAAAGGTGACAATCAGCAACCACATAAAGCAGCAAAAACCAATTAAGCCAGTTTCTACAGCCAATTCCAGGAAAACGGAATAAGCACTTAAGGCAGTATAGCGGGGGCGCTGATAAAGGGGATAAACTTTGTTAAAAGCCTCGTTGCCAGGGCCTATCCCTAAAATCGGGCGATCGCGGATCATCTCAATCACCGCTTCCCAAACGTTGACCCGGAAATTGTTACTGCTATCCTTGCGACTTGCAAAAATACTAAAAACGCGATCGCGCACTGGTTCCACAAATAGGATCGCCACCGCTAGCACTAGCGCCAAACTTCCTAACAGAATCGGCAGCGACCAAGTCCGCCAGAAAGGTGGCAGATGTTCGCCGATCCAGTAAAGCAGCATCAGCGAAAATACTAAAAGCAAAAATATAAAGCCAATCCAGCCGCCGCGACTGAACGTGAGAATCAAACACGCAGTATTAACGGAAAACATCGTCAGCGCTAGCGCTTTACGACTCCACCCGCGCCAAGCAAAAATAGCAGCCAGCGAGAAAGCGATCGCAGGCAAAAGATAAGCAGCGAGTAAATTGGGATTACCTAAATAGCTATAAACTCGCGTCGTTTTAGATAGAGGAGACGTTGGATCTGTCCAAGTTGCCAGTGCCGCCGCCCCAAAAAACCATTGTCGCAGCCCGTAGACACTAACAATCAGCGCAATGTGGAGATAGACCGCGATCAGGATAGAACGCAGGCGGGGCGATCGCAGCACTCGCGCCATGAGCGCAAAAAATAGCAAATACAGCGTTAGCTTGCCCCAGCCCTTCAAAGCAGCTATCTTCACTGGCGACAGAGCCGTTGCTACAGTGGCAATGCCCCAGTACAGTAACACCAACCAGTGAATTGGAGTAACTTTAGGCGCTTCGCCCGGTACATAACCCGCCTCATCTGACAGAGTCAGCAGTATCCAAAAGCCAGCACCGGCAGCTAACAACACGCCAACCAGGGCCGTTGTCACGAAAGGAGCCAACGCAAACACTAAAGCCACAAACAAGGCTCCCAACGGCTCAGCCCACTGCACGCAGACGCTACTCTGCCGCCAGCTTCGCAAGCTACCGACCAACCGATGCAAATAGCTTGCACTTTGCCACTGATACAGCGGCAAACTGGACAAGGTAAATTGTTGCCAAACACTCATGTGATAGGTCAGGGGGGAAGTGATTATGGGTGATTGGTATTGATCACATTAGTCATTGGTCAATGAACAATTAGCCATTCCCTATGACGATTACCAATTACCCAAGTACATAGTTTATAGTCTCTAGTCCGTCAATCATCACCAATTGTTTCCACCGCATCCACCTGTGGCAAGCTGACTACATAGCGATATCCCGCTTCTGGAGAGCCTTGAACAGAAATGTGCCCACCATGAATTTCTGCCAATAAACAGCTCAGCAACAACCCCAAACTTTCACGAGAACCATTGCCGACTGATAAATGGGACAGCCCTTCTGAGACGGCAGAATCAGCGGCACGAGAGTCATTCAGCAACAATTGATTCATTGATGTGAGGGACGGCACGGAGTACGGCTCTTGAATGTAAGCAACACTGGCTTCTGAGAGAGCTGGTTCTAAGTGATGATTTGGCGACATATCGGACTGGGCATAAAACTCAATCTGCGGTAGACCATCTCCTAGCCAGGGATGAGAAACCCACACCGCAATGTTCAGCTTTTCGATTTTGCGAGAGACATGAATGCGAACCACACCTCCTGCACTCCCTGAGTTAATTAGATTAAAAATCAGGTAGTAAAGAATTTGCCGCACTTTATCCTTGTCAAGCAACCAGATGCGCTTTCCAGGCTCTACAGATAGACGAATCTGTTGCTGCCGCCCAGACGCAATCTGTTGCAGGTTATTAATCGCCTGTTGACACAGCATTTCGATGTCCACAGAGGTGAAATCGAGTTTTTGGCTAACCTCATCCAACCCTCCCAGAGACAAAATTTCATCAACTAGCGACACTAAGTGCTGACCGCTGTTGTGGATAATCTCCAGGTATTCCTTCTGCTTGGTCGTTAATGGCCCATAAACTTCGCGTCCCAAAACACTTGCCATCCCCATAATTGAAGTCAACGGAGTCCGCAGTTCCTGTGACAGCTGGGATAGCAGTTTGACTTTAACGGAGCTAGTTGCAGAGGGGCTAGGGGTTGAACGGGTCAGGGACAACACTTCACCCGCATTGCTGCCCATACTGCTGTTGTTCGAGGCGGCATTGTATCCCAGGTCTTTACCCGTTTCTGGTTGCCCGTTAGGTGACGGTTTGGCAAACCAATAGCTGGAGTTGGTACGCTCTAAAGACCCCAATTGTCGCGTTTCTAAAAACAGACGGTTTCTCTCAAATTCACTCAGACTCCAGCGAGCCATAAGTTCCAAAAAGTCAATATCTTTGCTAGTAAAGTTACGAGGCACTAAGTCCATCACTGCCAGGGTGCCCAGGCAGATTCCACTAGATGATAGCAGCGGTGTCCCTAGATAGGCACGGATGCCGTAGTGCTGCACAAGAGCAGTTTCAGCAAACGCTCGATTTGTTAGCGTATCGCCAGCAATCAAAACTTGATGACTATCGACCACATAAGTACACAAAGATTGATGGCGTGGGAGCTGCCGGGACGTGGCGAGATCGTTCATCAACCCTAATCGTGATAAACCCACAGCTGCTTTGATCCGCTGCTTGTCTTGAGCCATTAAACTTAAAATGCAAATCGGCGCTTCCAAAAATCGGGCTGCTGTTTGAGTAGCTTCCTCGAACACTGGAACCATCTCTGCTTCAAGTAGACCCAATTCTCCCAAAGCAGCGAACCTTTGTTGTTCTCGTACTGCCGGTGTCAAACCATCCAAACGACAAAAAAGTCTGCTTTCTGGGGCTGCCATTACCATCCCTACTCCCATACGCTTTGCTTGTATGACTTAATTTAATATCCCGCTACACTTAGCGTTCCCGAAGAAGGCCTCTAACAAACACGTTGAGCAGAGAGTTTTGCTTTTCGGTTAAAAAGGACTAAGGGTAAATGACACTGATTTAAGCAAAATTGACTTCTATCCTAGGTTGAACGACAAGAATAGCGGGGGTTCTCCCGCCCTGGCGACGTGGTGTTTGAGGTCGCGCAGGCGCGTTCATGCCGTAAGGCTTTAGCCTTCAAGGGAGGAGAAAGCAACAAAAATCAAGGGAGGCGTTGAGTTTAGCACTCGGCTCAACCCAGCCGACAAGTCTTCAGTGACGGTGATTCGATTGAGGAGCCAGGATGAAAAACAAGAGTGAAAAGTAGAGTCATTTCTGCTGGCAAGAGGCTTTCTTGCTTCATTCACTCATCACTCTTGTTTGCTGAGTCTTGAGTCCTGAGCCTTGAAGTTTTCAACTTGACCAGGCGGGATGAGATAACAAGGCGGCAATCACCCGGACACCCCGCAGCTGATTTGACAGAGGCAGATGACCCCTAGGGGCACTGAGATCCCAGGTAAACTCGTTGGGATATCGAGTCCAGTTGTTGCCGCTCTTCCAGCCAATTTTGGGCCAGAACTTTAAGAAGTCTTTGCCGAGACTCAGCCAGATTTCCCGTTGCACGGAAAAACCGAATTTGCCCTCCGAGTGTAGGAACCACAGGCTATTGATGGTTTGTAAATCAGGAATGGGGAAGTTTTCTACCTCTGTAAAGTACAACCATTTTCTCTGTACAGCCTGAGCACCTGCCAATTCACACAGCTTTTGCAAGGTTAGGCGGTCAGCGGCAAGAAAGTCTTGTTGCAAGAGCAGGTGTTGCAGGGAACTGTAGTCGATGCCGCGTTCTGAGTGTAAGGGGATAATGCCGGAAGGGAAATGGGTTTGAAGAAATTCAGTTGCAGCTGGCAAATTGGCGTTGTAGAGGGTCTGGTAGGCTTTAGCTGTAACTAAATTGGTAGGAGTTGACTGATTGTTACGTAAAAATTCCATCAGTACCTCCAAACCGGCATTACCCGCTTTTAGAAGTTCTGGGAGGAGTTGTAGTTGCGTTTTTTCAGAACCCGACTCAAACTTGCAGCGTAGGTCGGTGAGGTCTTGGGTGGTGTATGGTAGGTCGGCAGTCGTTTGGTCTGTCATGAAGCAAGTCATTTCAGGTTGCTGTTAGTTATTAGTCATTAGTCATTAGTCTCTAGTCTTTAGTCCGTAGCCAATGACTAATGACCAATGACTAATGACTTTTGACAAATGCGCTAATCATTCGAGTGCAGGATGCGGTCAATCATCGCTGTGGTCGAGGTGGGAATTTCCACTTTGACCAATTCAATCTGACCTCCGTATGCCTGAACGGCAGGTGTTTCAGGCAGGGTTTCCAAGCTGTAGTCGCCTCCTTTGACATAGATATCGGGCTTGAGTGTTTCAATTAAGCCAGTGGCTGTCAATGAGTCGAAGATTACCACTCCATCCACGGGCTTAAGGGCGGCGAGAACTTCAGCCCGCTGCTGCTCAGGCACGATAGGTCGGGGAGGCAATCCCTGCTGATGGGGCTTGATTGCACGGACGGACTGATCACTATTTAACCCCACGACGAGCGATCGCCCCAAGGACTTTGCTACTTGTAAATATCGAACATGACCTGTATGGAGTAAATCAAAGCACCCGTTAGTAAATACTAGCGGTCGCCATCGGCTAGGATCTGCCGCGATCGCTTGACTTAATTCATTTAGTGTATAAACGCCTGAAATCATGGGTAATGAGAGTTTTGAGCGATAAGTTTTGAGTTTTGAGTTATCAGAAAATTTTTAATTTAAAATTCAGAGGCGATCAACCCTTGTCTCTACAACTTAAAAATTGATACCAATTACCAATGACTGCTACCAATGACTGCCTCATCTCTCACGGCTCTTCATGGGTGGGAGGTCGGTATCCGTGTTCAAAAGCAAATCGAACTAGTTGAGAGCGATTCTCTAGTTCCAGCTTACTGAGGATGTTACTAAGATGGGTCTGAACGGTGCGCGGACTGATAAACAAGCGATCGCTAATTTGTTTATTGGTAAATCCCTGAATCACCTCCCAAAAAACTCTTTGCTCTGCGGGTGTTAACGGAAGTGGCTCGCAGGTGGCAGAACCCAACGCTCCCAGAGTTGCTGTCGCTGCGGTGGAACTGGTTGCCATCTGCTGCATCAACCGTACCATTTCCGCATGGATGCGGCGCGATCGCTCTAGCTGAGCTTCAATTTTTGCGACTAATTCCCTGGGATCGAAGGGTTTAGTCAGATAATCATCTGCCCCAATCGTATGACCTTGAATTCGGTCTTCTAGCTCTCCTTTACCTGACAAAAAGATAAACGGTACCAATTGCCCGATAGGAGTTGCTCGCAGGCGTCGGCAGAATTCCAAACCGTCCATCTCCGGCATCATCACATCGCTGACCACCAAATCCGGTGGAGCTTGTTCAAAAGCGCTTAGTGCCTCCATACCAGAACTTACATCCTGAACCAGATACCCCTGGTTTTGCAGGTAGCGTGTCAAGACAGTTCGCAGGGTTCTATCATCATCAACGAGCAAAATTTTTTTCATCGTTACTCTAGAAGAGCGCCTTTCAGGGGCCATATCAGCCTAGGTCTGCAAACTGAATTCATCCCGCTTTGATATTAAGTTGAGGTTTTTGTGAAAAGGGCAGAGGCGGCTTGTGCAGCATATCTCTTTTTTATATCAGCTTCACAAATACTGGCAGCGTCAAGAATTTCTCAGCCAGTATTTGTGAGATTGATGGACTAAAAACCAGCGATCGCCCTCAGTCTACTTTATTATCAGCCTAAAGGATCAGCATAAAGGCTGATGACAGAATGCGCTTAAGATTATTCAAAAAATTAGCCGTTCGACCCATTCTCGTAGAGCCTCTTGGCTAAATAGATGCCAAAGTTTTGATTTGAAGCGCTAATTCCTTCATCCCAGTCACACTTCTAGAGACTACTATTAGGTCTGTAATCCTTTTTTGCGCTCCTTGGTGCCTGGTTTAAACTTCTGACAACGTCCCCTTCGTAGAAACGCGATTAATCTCGTCTCCACCATCCAAAATCCAAAATGAGGTAACAGCCTCCTAGCAGCCCTGCCTCAGCTTGGATGATTTGCGAACATCATGGCAATCAAACCGCCTAAACTGCAAAAAAGCTTAACCGAAACTTTTGCGAATCAGCCGATTTGGTAGTCTTCCTGTCAAAATATTGTCTGGCTAGACTAGATCCAACAAAAGTGCAATATGTACGAAAAAATCACTCCTCCTGACATGGGCGAACGTATCATCTTCAAAGATGGCGAACCCGTTGTTCCAGACAACCCGATCGTTCCTTTCATTCGCGGAGACGGCACGGGCATCGACCTCTGGCCCGCCGCCCAGAAGGTCTTTGATGCCGCTGTCCAAGCTGCTTATGGTGGCAAGCGAACAATCAGCTGGTTCAAAATCTACGCCGGGGATGAAGCCTGTGAGAAGTACGGCACCTACCAATATTTGCCCCAAGATACCCTAGACGTAATTAAAGAATACGGTATTGCCATCAAAGGGCCGCTAACAACCCCGATTGGGGGCGGCATCCGGTCGCTGAATGTGGCACTGCGTCAGATTTTTGACCTTTACTCCTGTGTCCGCCCCTGCAAGTATTACCCAGGCACCCCCTCTCCCCACAAAAGCCCGGAGAAACTCGATGTCATCATCTATCGAGAAAATACAGAAGACATCTACCTGGGAATTGAGTGGCGTCAAGGCAGCGAAATTGGCAACAAATTGATTGACATCCTCAATAATGAGCTAATTCCAGCTACGCCAGAACACGGCAAAAAGCAAATTCCCCTAGACTCTGGAATCGGCATCAAGCCAATTAGTAAGACGGGTTCCCAGCGCCTAGTGCGCCGTGCGATCAAGAATGCCCTGCGCCTACCCAAGCATAAACAGATGGTGACGCTGGTGCATAAGGGCAACATCATGAAGTACACCGAAGGCGCTTTCCGCGATTGGGGTTACGAAGTAGCGAGCGCTGAGTTTCGCGCTGAGTGCGTTACAGAACGAGAATCATGGATTCTGGACAACAAAGCCCGTAATCCAGAGATTACCTTGGAAGAAAACGCCCGTCAGATTGAGCCTGGGTACGACGCCTTGACGGCAGAGAAAAAAGCCCAAATCACTCGTGAAGTGGAAGATGTTCTCAATGCCATCTGGGAAACCCACGGCAACGGTCAGTGGAAAGACAAGGTGATGGTGAACGATCGAATTGCTGACAGCATTTTCCAACAGATTCAGACTCGACCGGATGAATATTCCATCCTCGCTACGATGAACCTGAATGGTGATTATTTGTCAGATGCAGCGGCAGCGATTGTCGGTGGGCTGGGGATGGGGCCAGGAGCCAATATTGGCGATCGATGCGCCATCTTTGAAGCGACTCACGGCACCGCACCGAAGCACGCTGGACTCGATCGGGTAAACCCCGGGTCGGTCATTTTGTCAGGCGTGATGATGTTGGAATTTATGGGCTGGCAGGAGGCAGCTGACTTGATTAAGCATGGCCTCGGTCAGGCGATCTCTAACGGCGAAGTGACCTATGATTTGGCTCGACTCATGGAACCGCCGGTGGAGCCTCTGAAATGCTCGGAATTTGCCTCCGCCATCATCAAATACTTCCAAAGTAATTAGTAAATAGCGATTAGCAATTAGCGAGCAACCCACAGCTAATTGCTAACAGCTATGGATTTGAGAAAGTATTAATCTGACCCCCACCAATGTAGCGTCCTGGAACGCGACGAGGAGCTGTAAAGTTAGGCTGGTTCAACTGACCCGGTTGCGATCCGGAATTACCAAGATTGGAGCCAAAACCAGAGTTGCTGTTGAACCCGCTTCTTTGAGTGTTCGCTCCCGATGGGTACTGCCCATAATTACTGGTCGTTATCGGTGCCACTGGCGGTGCTATCTGTGGTGTTACGGGGACAGCAGGTGCTACAACGGGAGGAACCGCCTGGGGTTGGGTTAAATAGGTGTAAGAATTCGGGGTGGAAGAACCCTGAGTAGCGTTGCTAGTCGTGGGTAAGGGAGTGCTATAGCCTGTAGTGTTCGCTAGGGCACTTGCTGGCGGTGGTGCCATTTGCCCAGTGGATGTGGAATTGGGAAGCGTTTGTTGAGACGTATTTCCTGATGGCGATGCGTTTACTGCTTGGTTTGGCGAATTTTGATTTAACGCTTGTTGCAGGGAGTTGACTGGCAGGACGTTTTGGTTCTGGTTAGTTAGGTTGGGCACGCCAAAGCCCAGATTCGGAGTGGAGGTTGCTGTTGTAGTAGGATTTACCGCCTGTTGGTTCGTGGGTGTCAATCCCAAAAATGCCCCTGTATTGGGCTGGGGGCCAACATTTAATCCAGTATTTAATAAATCTTGTGCTGATGTCAGAAAAGGATTGTTCGAGTTTTGCGGAGCTTTGGGGATTCCTGCGATCGCTTGAGGCTGCGCGGTCGATTCTGTATTAGAAGCAGTCGCCGGGTTGCGAGTCAGTTGCTCAAATAAACCTTCTTGCTGGGTGGGATCTTGAGCTTTTTCCTTTCCCTTCTTGCCAGCGCCTTGATTAGTGCCGCGATTAAATTCCTGCATGAGCGCGGGCAAGTTATCGATATCAGCGCCAATCACACTGCTTTCTTGAGAAAGGTTTGGGTCATCCGAAGGATTGTCTGCGGAATCGACTTGCCCACTCTCCGTTTCTCCATCTAAAAGGCTGTTAAGCCATTCTGGGTGTACCCAGTACTCCCATACCCCTATCACCATCATCACCAGTGCGATCGCCGATCCCCAAAACGCAGGGCGCGCGAATGTCCGTAACCGTGCTTTGAGATAGCGGATGGAGGCAGGGACTTGTTTGGAGGATGACATAAGCTGTAGTGCAGCTCGACTTGCACAAGGGATTGTAAGTCGATTTTATACGCTATTGCCTTGAACAGGAACTGTCTTAATATACAGTTTGTTAAAAGATTTCTTTCATTTTTGTAAAATTTTAGCCAAGCTTTTAGTTTACTAAAGTTTAAATTTAGGAAGTTAGAAAGGTTGCGATCGCTCAACGAGCATTAGTTACTAGAAACCGAAAAACACTCACTGAGGGGCAGGGAACAGATATGCCTCTACCAAGAACGGGTGGGTTTATAGATATGCTTAGGCCATGTGCAACTTTTTCTCTCCCCAATCAATTAGGGAGAGAAAAACAGTAATTTGCACAGTGCGTTATGCTTCGCTATTGCTCAATATCTTGAGCGAGAACCGTCCCTACACGACTGACGATGACACTACCTTAAAGTTTAGCGGGCAGCTCGAAGCAGGAACCACGCCCCCGCTCCCAATCCAAACAGATTCGGTAACCAAGCAGCAATCACGGGAGAGAGGAAGTTACTTAGTCCCAGAGCATCACCGACGGACATTAACAAATAGTAAGCAAAAATGACGATCACGCTAATCCCAAAACCCGTCGCTTTACTGGTGCGAGTCGGTCTATTGGCTAAAGCGGCACCCACAATACCAAAAACGACACAAGCAAAGGGTAAAGCTATTTTTTGGTGAATGCGGATCAGAAGCTTGCGAATTTTTTGTTGATTACCACTGAGGCGTTCTAATTTCAGCCGTTCTCTGGCTTGTGCAAGATTCATTTCGCCGTAGTCGCGCCCAGAATTTGCCAAATCCAAGGCGGTACGAGGCAGCTGCAACTGTTGGTGTTCAAACTTCAAAATATTGCGGTAGGAAGCATCGGGAGAGATTAAATAAATCGTGCCTTTGAAAAAATCCCAGGTGTTTTGTCCTGGATTCCAAGCAGCAGATTGCGAAGTAACAATTTGATTGAGACCCTCCTGAGACCAATCTAGAATTGTCAATCCCTCCATCTTCTGACCGTCAAATTTTTCTGCATAGAACAGGCGTTTTAGCACTTGCTCTCTTTGACCATTGGGTAGCTTGACTTTCGTATATTCTGGATAGAAAATATTGCGTTCTTGGAAAGATGGCTTTTCTTTATTTAGAGCTTTATCTAGACTAACTTTGGCTTGATAGTTCGCCGCGGGTACTACATACTCATTAAACGTAAAGGCGATGCCGGTCACAACAAAACTCAGGACGATCGCTGGTAGCACCAATCGATAAATACTCACCCCGCAGCTACGCAGGGCAACCAACTCACTGTCAGCGGAGAGACGACTATAGGTTAATAAGGCAGCCAGTAGCACTGAGGCGGGAAAGGCATACGCCATAAACTGTGGCAGACTTAACAGCAGGACTTTCAAAACGAGCGATGCTGGTAGACCTACATCCACAGTCCTTCTCATCAGGTCAAATAAACTGCCAATCGTTACCCCGATGGAAGAAAAGAATCCCATGCCAAATAGGAAAGGCGCGACCAGCTCGGTGCCAATATAGCGATCCATCACCGAGACTGTCGAAATCAGGGGGGAGAGCGGATTGAAAGATTTGGTCATTGGTCAAGGATCGATGGGTAGGTAACGGGTAATGGGTAATGGGTAATGGGTAATTGGAGGAAAGTTTTAAGGAGTAAACTTACAGTTATCGCGTCTGAAATTTTGAATTCAAAACTCTCTTGTGCTTTCAAAATTCAATGCTTCTTACTGATGACTCTTGTGATTACCAATTCCCGATTACCGATTACCCAAGGCTATCTTTGGAAGTCATCTCCTAAGTAGTACTGTCGCACTAAGGGGTTATTGTAGAGTTCTTCTGAATTGCCAGAGGCGAGGATTTGTCCGTCGCGCATAATGTAGGCTCGATCGGTGATGGCGAGGGTTTCGCGGACGTTGTGATCGGTAATCAAGATGCCCATGTAGCGATCGCGCAGTCCGGCAATAATTTTTTGAATCTCCGATACGGCAATCGGATCGACACCGGCAAACGGCTCATCCAATAGCAAAAATTTTGGTCCTTCTCGTCCCGACGCTAAGGATCTCGCCAACTCGGTGCGCCGACGTTCTCCCCCAGATACCCGAATCCCCAGCGTATTTGCTACTTTTTCTAGCCGAAACTCTTGCAGCAAACCATTTAGACGGTTTTGCCACTCGCGACGAGGCACGCCTGTTTGTTCCAGCACCAAGAGAATATTGTCTTGGACGGTGAGGTTGCGGAAAATACTGGCTTCCTGAGCAAGATAGCCAATGCCTAAATGCGCTCGTTTGTGGATGGGTAAGGTAGTGATGTCCTGGTCATTCAGCCAAACCGTACCCTGATCGGGTTTTTCCAAGCCAGTTGCAATGTAAAAGGTCGTCGTTTTCCCAGCACCGTTAGGGCCGAGTAGTCCCACGACTTCCCCTTGCGCCACCGAAAGGTTGACGCGATTGACGATCGCACGTTTGCCGTAAGACTTGTGAATATTCTCCAGTACGATTTTCATTGAGAACTAGCTAATTGTTCCTTGCTAATGGCTAACTGCTAATTATTAAAAGCCATTAGCGATTAGCCATTCGCGATTTGCGATTAGCCATGTGACAAATGGCTAGCGACTATTCGGCGTTTTGAAGGCTGGTTTAGGATTGACGGCGGGAGCCGGTGGCGCTACGGGTGTAGTTGGAGAATTTGGATCGGCGACCAGATAAACTGATTCTACCTGCCGATTGGACTGAGGCAGGGCAACAAAGCGTCCTTCATCGATCAAATAGGTGATTGTCTCGCCTCGGAGACTATTGCCTTGTTGCAGGACGTAGACGTTACCACTCAGAACGATGCGGCGTTCTTTGCTGAAATACTGAGCTTGGGCAGCAGTTGCCTGAATCTGCCGCGAGGGGTAATACATTTGCACGTTGCCACGAGCTGTTACTACACCTGTTTTCGAGTTGGCTTCTTGCACATCAGAACGGACGGTGAGGGCGCGTCCGTCATCGGCGGTTTGGGCTTGGGCGGTTTGGATTGGGGTGGGGATAGCGATCGCTCCTGCTAGGACAGCTGGAAGCATCAGCACTAATCCCAGGCGACGCATTAGACTTTGATTAAATTGAAATGAGGACATCATGGGTCTTGCGGAGACATCAAAGACGGTGATCGGCTCTTGTGCCTAGTTTACTCTTTCTAAAGGCTCGATCCAGAACAAATCCAGCGATAACTAGGCACAACAATCCCGACGTTTCTGAGTATTGAGAAGTTTCTAAGCCTCTACTCGCACTATTTTCGGTAACTGTGAAGCATTCTCGTTTTGTTGCATCTGTTCTACAAAATCAACCACGTTTTCTGCTCCAGCTTGTTGCAGTGCCGTCAACAGTTCGGCACTCTGTTCCCGCAGTTCGGTGACATCAATTCCACTGTAAGCAGGTTCGTATGCCTCCAAGCGGCGCATTCCCTCTCCCAGTAAAATAACTGCACCGCGCCAGTTAAGGTTGCCTAGGTGATAACATCCAACGGCAATTTGCAGCACTCCCTGATAAAACCTTTTTTCCGGCTCGCTGGCTTCCATCCACAGAGCCTCTAAGGTGTCGTGGCAGGCGTAAAATTCATGCTGATTAAACTCTTCGATCCCTTGCCAAAATTCAGATGGGATTTCTTCAGTCATTAGTCGGGAACTATATTAATAATTTCATTACTCTGCCGTTTTCGGTTCCCTACCGTCAAGCACCTTCCCTCGTGGTTATGGTTGTGTTCAGGCATCACCACACTTAATAGCTCCAGACGCAGATGCCTATGTTTAGCTGCTTCGCGCGTGGGTGATGGAAAGCCTCCAAAACAAGCGATCGCTTTAAGTTTTTAACGGATAGAAAAACTGCTGTGAAATGCTTTATTTAAGTTTAAATAAAGTTTAATAGAAATTCCTTTATTTTTTTAATCCTATTGACCAAAATCACCTTTTGAGTAGCTTTTTTTAATTGCTTCGCTTGCGATCGCTACTTGTTTTTAAAATTACAATCTTACTTAATTGTTATAAGGTTTATCAGCCCAGATCAACCAATAAAAAGTGGATTTTAGGCGATAGTTCTTTTCTGATTTATCCAACCAAGCGGAATTTAAAAAATTTTTTCAGCACGCGGGAGGCTTTATTTTGAAGACTTTCTAGGACGTGTGGCTGTTACCAAATGATAAGTTTGATGCTTCAGCTAATCGCTAATCGATAATTGGTAGTTAGGCTAAAAAACATTTATAAGTAGCAACTTTTCAATTAGCGATTAGCTAGAGCAAATCGTTACATACTATCGCGTACAGCTTTAATTTCTTCAAGAGAGATTTCCTGCATCTCACCCCGAAACTCGTTATCTTCTGTCAGAAATAACATGCAGTGGCACTCTTTTCGCTCTCGCATCGGTACGCAAGGACAATTCCAGAAAGTTGCATGTACCTCTGCTTCTTTATCTTCGTAGTGGCGACAGGGACACAAAGGGGCACCCAGATCATCCTTATGCTTGGCGAGTCCTTCAATCACTACGGCTGTTACGGAAGGATCGACGCAGAAGTAGGTGCCGGTACGCTTGGCGTAAGTTTCGGAGAAATGGCGCATCGCCTCTAGACTTTTTTCGCTAGATTTTGTTTCAGTTTCTGATGGGTTCATAATATGAGATGACGCGAGATCGACAGGTGTTTATGCATTGTATCTTAAGCCTTTTCCTCAAGGGGATTGGCTGGGATCGATGCAATCGGGCAAGCCTACTTCAGAGGGGATTGTAGCTGAAGTTGTAGCGGCTGCTCGGTATTAATGACAATTCCAGGGGAATTACGATTTACGGGCATTGCAGGCTCAGTTAAAGACTCCGGCATCCAGAGCATCCAACGGCTACCGGGGGGTAAAGAGCTTAGAGTAACATGATTGGGAGTCAGCCAGATTAAGGGAAGCGTCGGTGGATCTCCAACACGGGCATCTTCTCCGGCGTAGGTTGCGGCTAGAGTTTCTAAAACCACGCGATGACCTTGCACTAAACCTGTGAACGCTGTCCAAAGTTTTACACTTAACTGACGCCCACTGGCATAAAAGTATAGGGATGCTGCCGCAATAACTGCTTGCTCAAAATGCTCTGGATTCCAACTGGTGGCGCTATCGAGGCAGATAATTACTTCTTGTCCACCCGTAAAAACTTCTAGTTCGCGCACCTGGAATTCACCGTAACGGGCGCTGGTTCGCCAGTGGATTAAACGAATGGGATCGCCGACTCGATAGGGGCGAAGCGATCGCGTGACTCCTTCTGTGGCAGCTTGAGAACGGCGATCTAAACTTAGAAACAAGGGACTTTTTTCTTGCCCAATTTCATCCACCATCGGGCAGTTGGTGAGGGGTAAAACGGTGGGATAAACAAATGCTGTAGCGGCAACTTCACGCTGACGGCGACACCAGAATAATCCCACAGGGGCAGCAGTTCTCAGTTGTACCGTGTTCCAGCGATAAACCCCACGTTTTTGCGTGGGTAGGTAGTAAACCCAGTGGTGAACGCTATGAGGAGAAATCGTTTCAATTGCCGTTTGTACGGGTTGTCCCAGTACAAAGGGAAGAACGTCCCGGACTAAAAGTAAGGTTTTGGGATGGTTAACCGGATTTTCAATTTCTAATTCAATGGTTAAATCGTCGCCGACGCTGACGGGCTGGATAGGGCGTCGGGTGACTTGAAGATGGCGAAGCGATCGCACGGATAGGAAGCCTGCAATTCCGAGTAGCGCAAAGCTGAGGCCACTAATAACATACAGCCACCCCGCCATTGTGTTCGTGGCAGCTCCAAAAAAACAGACGGCGATGATTCCCAATATCCACCCCGCGTAGGCTGGCGTTACCCACCGAGTTTCCAGCCAGTCTGCTATCCGATTACCGATATTCATAAACAGCGCTGCCCAGTCTAGAGTCTAGCTATCCCAGCACCTTAACAAAATTCTGATTACAAATAAATAAGAGATTTTACACCTGTCTGGTAATTTTTTAGAATTAAGGACATTCACGGTTGACTTAAAGAAAATTTTTAAAGGCAAGATCCATTAAACTGTGGTTTTACCGATGCTGCCGGACCCAGTAAGTACCCAGGGGAAACAAAATGACCAAAGCAAATGATGCTGAAGCGACTCGCGCACAAGCTCCTTCACGCATGCCACCACCACTACCGCCACCACCTATTCCTCCGCAGATGCAGCCAGGGCGACCCTCAGAAGTAAACAGCGCGACTTCCATCAAACAGATGGTGAAAGATGCGTATGCTCAAAAAGCCTCGGACATCCATATTCGAGTGGGGCAAGTTCCCAGATATCGGATTCGAGGTCAGATGGTAGAGGCTGAGGGTCAGCTCAAGGTCACACCAGAAATTTTTGAGCAAAACCTTGCTGAGATCCTGACTCCTGCTCAGCGAAAGCAGTTTGCAGAAAACAAGGAACTGGATACGGCAATTTTCTACCCAGGTTTCGTGCGCTGTCGGGTGAATTGTTTTGAATCCCTGATGGGCGGAGCAATGGTTCTGCGTTTGATCAGCCTAGAGATCCCTTCGCTTGATAGTTTAGGCTTACCGCAAGTCCTCAAGGATATTGTAAGCAAACCGCAAGGATTGATTTTGGTGACAGGTCCCACGGGATCGGGAAAATCAACTACCTTAGCGGCGATGATTCGTCATCTGAATGAGACGACGAATAAGCACATTGTCACGATTGAAGACCCGATTGAATTTGTCCACCCTTCCCAAAAGTGCTTGGTTAGTCAACGGGAAGTGGGTTTGCATACCAATGAGTTTCACGCGGCACTGCGATCAGTTCTGCGGGAAGATCCCGACGTGATTCTGATTGGGGAAATGCGCGATCGCATTACCGTTAATACTGCTCTACAAGCTGCCCAAACAGGTCACTTAGTCTTAGGCACTCTGCACACTCGCAACGCCATCAACGCGGTTAACCGCTTGTTGAACTTGTACAACGCAGATGAACAGCCAGCGATGCGAATTCAAATTACCGATTCTTTGGTGGCTGTCATTGCACAACTGCTGCTGCCAACCACGGATAGTCGTCGCACGGCAGTCCACGACATCTTGATCAATACCCCAGCGATGCAAGATTACTTGCTCAAGGGTGACGATGAGGAAGCTTATCGATTGATGCTAGATGACACGTTCGATGGAATGCAGGTGATGAATCAGGCGCTTTATGACCAAATGCTAGAGGGTCGGATTACGCTAGAGGCGGCATTGAGTGCTTCCCCAGATCCGAACGATCTAGATCGCCGTATCCGTACAGGGGGAATTGACGCTTCTAGTTCGACTCGTACCTGGATGTAAGCTGGGTTTTACAGGAAAGTGGGAGCGATCGCATTTCGGATGTCATCTATAGCAGTTTGCAGTTAAGTGGAATCTATTGCATTTCTAACGTTGGTTAGGGGCATGGCATTGCCCCATTCCTACTTTCCTACTGATGTATGGCAGTGTATGGCATCGGAACGATAAAGGCGATAAGGAATGCGCGATCGCTCTAAAAAAAAGCCCGCGATGGCGGGCTTTTTTCGTGTAGCTCCCAGGCTTCAACCTGGGGCTATTGTTGTCGAATCATTTACCGCTTCGCCAACTTCTTCGTCACCTTCCGCAGACGAATTGATTTGGGAGTAACTTCCACCAATTCATCTGAACCGATGTATTCCAAGGCACGCTCCAAGCTCATATCGATTGGCGCTTGCAACTGCACTAATTCATCACCGCCAGAAGCACGGTGGTTCGTCAGCTGCTTCGCCTTGCAGACATTAAGTTCCAAATCTTGAGAGCGGTTGTGTTCCCCGACAATCATGCCTTTGTAAACTTTGGTGCCCGGAGTGATAAAGAATGCACCCCGATCCTCAGCATTCTTCATCGCGTAGAAGGTAGCAACGCCTTCTTCAAATGAAATTAAGACACCGTTGCGGCGAGTTTCCATATCGCTGGTGATGGGGCGATAGTCTAGGAAGCTGTGGTTCATAATCCCTTCGCCACGGGTGAGGCGCATGAATTCACCCCGGAAGCCGATTAAACCACGGGCGGGAATCACAAATTCTAGTTGAGTGCGACCCGTGGCACTCATCTGCATATCTTGCATTTCGCCCTTGCGCTGCCCCAAACGTTCGATACAGCCACCACTCGCTTCTTGCGGGACATCCAGCACCAAACATTCGTAAGGTTCGCAGGGTTGACCGCTGACTTCGCGGAAAATCACTTGCGGCTGGGAAACTTGAAATTCATAGCCTTCCCGACGCATGGTTTCAATCAAGATGCCGAGGTGAAGTTCGCCTCGACCGGAAACGAGTAATTTATCGGGAGAGTCGGTATCTTCAATCCGCAGGGCGACGTTCGTTTCAAGTTCGCGGAACAGGCGATCGCGTACTTGCCGCGATGTCACCATCGTCCCTTCCTGTCCGGCAAAGGGCGAATCGTTCACCGAGAAGGTCATTTGCAAGGTAGGCTCATCTACCTTAATCAGCGGCAAAGCTTGCGGTTCGTTCGGACAAGTAATTGTCTCGCCAATATTTGCATCGGCAAAACCAGCCACCGCCACAATATTTCCCGCGGAGGCTTCTTCCAAATCAATTCGCTTTAAGCCTTCAAAACCCATCAACTTGGAGATTTTACCTTTCACAATGGCGCTGGTTTCCGTCACCAAAGCCACTTGTTGCCCCATCCGGATTGTGCCGTTATGGATTTTTCCAATCACAATCCGACCCAGATATTCAGAATAATCCAGGGTTGTCACTTGCAGTTGTAGAGGCTTATTCGGATCGCCTACAGGTGGCGCGACGTGGTGCAGAATTGCCTCAAACATGGGCTGCATATCCATGTTGTCGGATTCCAGGTCATTTTTGGCATAACCATTGATACCGGAGGCAAACAGATAAGGGAAATCGCACTGATCGTCATCGGCACCCAATTCCAAAAACAGATCCAAGACTTTATCAATTGAGCCGTGGGGATCGGCTTGAGGACGGTCGATTTTATTAACGACAACGATGGGGCGCAGTCCCTTTTCTAAAGCTTTTTTCAGCACAAATCGCGTTTGGGGCATGGGGCCTTCATTGGCATCTACAATCAAGATGCAGCCATCAACCATGCCTAACACCCGCTCGACTTCACCACCAAAATCGGCGTGTCCGGGGGTATCAATAATATTGATCAGGGTTTCTTTATATCTGACGGCGGTATTTTTCGCCAGAATTGTGATGCCTCGCTCCCGCTCTAGGGCATTGGAATCCATGACGCAATCAGGAACGTCTTCGCCTTCGCGGAAGATGCCAGATTGCCGGAGGAGGGCATCAACGAGGGTTGTTTTGCCGTGATCGACGTGGGCAATGATTGCGACGTTACGAATAGGGAGCGTCATAGAAGCGTGCCAGAGAGGGTGTTGAGATTGAAATAGATGTCTCTTGGCTTATTAACAGAATTTGGGATTTAACATAAATCCTGTAAAGAAGCCTTAACAATTCTAGCCTAATCGCCCGAAACATGGCGCTAGTTTTATGCATCCCCCATCCTTCATTTTTGTTTTGCCTTTCCGGTGCCAGTGCGCGTGAGGCACTGGCATCACAGACACTATTTGACGCAATGATTGCGGTAGTCGTGTGAAACGAATCACTGCCAAGAAATGCGATCGCCCTTAGCCTAACTGAAGACGAGAATTGGCGAGGAAAATCTTATCACCAAGCACAACATGAGGGACACTTCATGCCAGATTTCCTGAGAACCCTTTTGGCTTCAGCAGGGTTTATTCCCCACGGACACTGCTATCTATGGAAGCCAGATTTAGTTTGGCTTCATGTTTCGTCAGATGCTTTGATTGCGCTGGCATATTATTCGATTTCATTCATGCTGGTCTATTTCGTCTACAAAAGACGAGATGTGCCTTTTAACTGGATTTTTCTGCTGTTTGGCAGCTTTATCATCGCCTGCGGCACCACTCATCTAATGGAAATCTGGACGCTGTGGCATCCTACTTACTGGCTAGCCGGATGGATCAAAGCTTTTACTGCAATTGTCTCCCTCGGTACGGCGGTGCTGCTGTCAGAATTGATCCCTAAAGCGCTGGTTCTCCCTAGTCCAGCAGAATTAGAAGCGGTAAACCTGGCGCTGAGAAACGAAATACTAGAGCGTCAGCAAGTGGAGGAAGCGCTACGCGAAAGTGAAAGACGGTTCCGCGCCATTTTTAACCAAACATTTCAATTCATTGGATTACTAAAACCGGATGGCACTGTCTTAGAGATTAATCAAACAGCGCTAGAGTTCGTTGGAATTAAGGCGGCGGATATAGTCGGTCGTCCATTTTGGGATGAAGTTTGGAACCTACCCACCGAATTCCTGAATCAGTGGAAAGCAGCGATTACCGAAGCAGCAAACGGTAACTTTGTTCGTTTTGAAGGGAATCTGCCCACTCCTCAAGGCACAATGTTTGTTGATGCCTCGCTCAAACCTGTGAAAGACGAGACAGGACAAGTGGTGCTATTAATTCCAGAAGGTCGGGAAATTACCGAGCGCAAACGGGCAGAAGAAGCATTACAGCGAGCTTACGAGCAACTAGAAATTCGGGTTCGGGAACGAACGGCAGAATTAACAACCATAAACGCATCGTTAGAAGCTGAAATTGCTGAGCGTAAACAGGCGCAAGCAGCACTACACCAACGAGAACAAGAACTCAAAGCACTAATCGAAAATACTCCAGATATCATTGCCCGGTTCGATCGACATTTACGTCATATCTATGTCAACTCAGCAGTGGAACTGGCAACAGGAGTACCGTCTGAGGTATTTATCGGCAAAACGAATCGCGAATTAGGAATGTCTGAGGATCTCGTCTCCCAATGGGAAAGCATTTTCCGCCAAGTTTTTGAAACGGGTCAAGAGAATGTTGTTGAATTTCAGTTTCCGACACCGAATGGTCTGAAATATTATCAATCTCGCCTGGTTGCAGAATTTACCGAAGACGGTTTAATCAATTCTGTACTGGGTATCTCCCGGGACATTACTGGACTGAAGCAGGTGGAAGAAGCCTTGCGGAACAGCGAGCAACGATTCCGTGCCACTTTCAATCAAGCTGCTGTCGGTATTGCAGAGGTAGAAAGGAATGGACAATGGCGACTGGTGAACCAAAAGCTTTGCGATATTACTGGTTACACTCGTGAGGAACTTTTAGAACGAACTTTCCAAGATATTACTCACCCTGATGACCTCAATACTGACCTCGAAAATGTTGGTCGAATGTTAGCTGGTGAGATTTCAACATACTCAATGGAAAAGCGCTACATCCGCAAAGACACCTCCCCAGTCTGGATTAATCTGACTGGATCGGTTGTGCGTAATTGTGCAGGTGAACTCAGGTACTTTATTTCCATTATTGAAGACATTAGCGATCGCAAACGATTCCAGCAGGAAATTACACAACTCAATCAAGACTTGGAACGCCGGGTGGTCGAACGGACTGCACAACTCGAAGCCGCCAATCGGGAACTGGAAGCTTTTTCTTATTCGGTGTCCCACGATTTACGTGCGCCACTGCGGAGTGTTGATGGGTTTAGTCAGGCGCTTTTGGAGCGCTACGCTGACACGCTGGATGAGAAAGGCAAACACTACCTGCATCGGATTCGTGCAGGCAGCCAGCGAATGGGAGAACTCATTGATGACCTGCTGGAGCTTTCGCGGGTGACACGCACCGAGATGCGTACCACGGAAGTTGATTTAAGCGCGATCGCTTCTGAGATTGTCATTGAACTAAGACAGTCGCAACCGGAACGACCCGTTGAAGTTGCGATCGCTCCAGGCATTGTTGCACAAGGGGATGCGCGGCTTCTACGAATAATTCTGGAAAATCTACTTCATAACGCCTGGAAATTTACGTCAAATCGCTCATATGCTTGTATTGAATTTGGCATCACACTAAAGATAGATTCTCAACCTGCTTATTTTGTACGTGACAATGGCGCTGGCTTTGACATGGCTTATGCCAACAAATTGTTTGGAGCCTTTCAGCGCCTACACTCAATGACTGAGTTCCCCGGAACTGGCATTGGACTGGCAACTGTCCAGCGAATCGTTCACCGCCACGGTGGTCGAGTATGGGCCGAAAGCGCAGTAGAACAAGGTGCAACTTTTTATTTCACGCTCTAAGGCGGGCAGAATTTAAACTTAGCTTCTAAACGGAAAATAAATTGAATAACCGACACATCCTATTGGTGGAAGATAATCCTGACGATGAAGAGCTTACCTTACTTGCTTTGGATCAAAGCGGTATTCCATACAATGTTGTAGTAGCCCGCGATGGAGTAGAGGCACTCGATTATCTGTTTGGTACAGGTAGGTACACTGACAGGGACATTAACAGACTACCCGCAGTCGTTCTACTAGATATAAAAATGCCCAGAATTGATGGTTTAGAAGTGTTGCAACGACTGCGTGCCAACGATCTGACAAAACTCTTGCCAGTCGTCATTCTCACGACATCAACAGAGGAGCAAGACCGACTCAACGGCTATAGCTTCGGTTGTAACAGTTACATTCGCAAACCTGTAGATTATGTACAATTTATGACAGCAGTAAAGCAGTTGGGAATGTATTGGCTGCTTTTCAATGAAGCCCCGCCGTTACTAGGAATATGATGAATCAACCGCTGCGAGTTCTCATCGTTGAAGATTTAGAAGATGATGCTGAATTACTGCTCAACGAACTAGAGCACGGTGGTTACGAGCCGATTTACGAGCGGGTAGATACAGCTGCTGCCATGAATACAGCACTAGATAAACAACATTGGGATATTGTCATATCAGACTACTCAATGCCCACTTTTAGCGCTCCTGCTGCTTTAACTTTGTTGAAAGACAAAGGGCTAGATTTACCATTCATTATTGTTTCCGGCAACATTGGAGAGGATGTCGCAGTCGCTGCGATGAAAGCTGGAGCGTCTGACTACTTGATGAAAGGCAAGCTGGCGCGATTAATTCCCGCAGTTGAACGCGAGTTGCGCGAAGCCGTTGAGCGGCGCAAACGGCGCGAAGCAGAACAAGCTTTACGGGAAAATGATGAACGCTTCCGCTTACTGATCGAAAATGCCTTAGACATCATCGCTGTTCTAGATACTGATGGCACTATTTATTACACAAGTCCATCCGTTGAGAAAGTTTTAGGTTACGAACCGGAAGAGCTAGTTAGCAAAAACCTCTATGATTTTATTCATCCTGAAAATGTAGTAAGGGTTATTCAGACTCTCAATCAAGCAGTTGAAAACCCAAATATTACCCTATCTATAGAATTTAAAGTTCTTCATCAAAATGGCTTTTGGCAGATATTGGAAGCCATTTGCAAAAATTTTATCCCTCATTCAGGAATTCCTAGAATTGTTGTAAACTGCCGGGACATTACGGAACGGAACCGAGCAGAAGAAGTTCGCATTGCTTTGGAAAAAGAAAAAGAACTAAACGAAGGGAAATTTTACTTTGTTTCAATGATGGCTCATGAGTTTCGCAATCCCCTCAACACAATCCTCATGTCTGCCGAACTCCTTGAACACTACAACTACAAAGCGACTGAAGAACAAAAAGCTTTATATTTCAATCGCATTCGTTCAGCTGCTAAACAGATGACGCAGTTGTTAGAAGATGTTTTAACAATTAGTCGAGCAGAAGTTGGAGAATTAGAGATTAACATAGAGCCTTTTGAATTAAAACAATTTTGCCACGATTTGATGGAGGAAATTCAGTTTACGACTGAGAAGGAACACACGCTCATCTTTGTCAGTAAATGTAAATGTGCCCAGGTGTGCATGGATCAAAAACTTCTATGGCATATTCTGACAAATTTGGTCTCGAATGCAATTAAGTATTCACCGCAAGGCGGCACTGTCCAGCTTGAACTTTCTTGTCATGATGGACAGGCAACAATTCAAATTAAAGATGAAGGAATTGGCATTCCTCCAACCGACCAAGAACAACTATTTGAAGTGTTTCACCGAGCCAAAAATGTTGGCAAGATTCCCGGTACAGGGCTGGGATTATCAATTGTTAAAAAATTCGTGGACTTGCACGGCGGTCAGATTTCTGTCAGTAGTGAAGTTGGGGTAGGCACTACTTTTACTGTGCTGTTGCCATTGAACAGTCAGATGTCTACCGAGGAGTTAGACGATGCGACTGCGTATTTTGCCAATTAAACTGTCATTTAGAGCAGTTCTCAACTACCGAGCTTCACGGTAGAGTATCACAGCCATGAAGATTGCTTTTTGCTTAGGCTAAAGCGCGATCGCTTGTATTTGTACTTTAACCATAGTACACTTGTACTAAGTTAAATTGAATACTTCTTCAGACCGCGCCAAAATCGATGCAAGCGCAAGGGAGTCAGAAATAATGGCTTGGAATCCTGGGCAGAAGTTACAAAACGGCAAGTACACGATTGAAAAAGTGCTTGGACAAGGTGGTTTTGGGATCGCGCATTTAGTTAAAAACAAAAAAGGCAATTTGCTTGTCATCAAAACCCTCAACCACGTTCTGCAACGCCAACACGACTTCGGCAAATTTCAGCAGGATTTTCTGAATGAAGCGGTGCGGTTAGCCAAATTTAATCATCCTCATATCGTCAAAATTGATGAAGTTATTCAAGAGGATGGGCTGTGGTGCATTGTGATGGAATATATTGCCGGAGAAAGTCTAGCCCATCGAGTTTGGCAGAAAGGGGCAATGTGCGAGGCGGAAGCATTGCGCTACATTCAGCAGATAGGTGACGCCCTGACGCTAGTTCACAACAATGGTTTACTACATCGGGATGTCAAGCCACTCAACATCATGCTGCGTTGTAAAAATGCCGATGTTGTCACTTCTGACATAGAGGGTGTCTTTGAAGCGGTTCTCGTTGACTTTGGCATTGCCCGCGAGTTTACCCCAGATATCACCCAAACACAGACAGAATTTTGCTCCAGCGGCTTTGCCCCGATTGAGCAGTATGACTGGCGCTCCAAACGCAGTGCTTACACGGATGTTTATTCTTTAGCTGCAACGCTTTATACCTTATTAACGGCTCAAGTACCTACACCTTCACCAATGAGAGCGTATGGGATGGAACTCACACCACCCAAACGCATTAATTCTCTCCTCGGCGATCGCGTAAATTACGCTATCGTCAAAGGTATGGCCTTAAAACCAGAAGATCGCCCTCAGTCAGTGCAGGAATGGCTAGCATTGTTGGGAATCTTACCTCCCCTAAATGCTAACCCCAGTCCTCTTGTCCAATTGCAGGAGCGATTGCGTGAAGCACAAGAAAATAAATTAAATGGTAGTAATGAGTGGCGGGAGCGATTCCGAAAAGCGCAAGAAGACAGATTAAAAGATAATCATAATTGGCGCGATCGCTTGCGAAAAGCTTGTCAAAAGTGACAGAGAAAAGATGGCTCCGATAGCCGAATCTTGAAGTTGTCAGTTCGGGATGCGATCGCATCCTGAAACTCATTGCACTCAAATAAAACCTAGTTTCCCTCGTTTTTGGGCGCTGACGCCCGGAAAAACGAGAATCTGGATGCGCTGCATCCTTAAGACCGTGGGGAACTTAGAGCGATCGCTTTGGCGTCAGATCCAGGTAAGACTGAGAAGCGAAGACTGCTAGTTTTTGTCCTTTTACCATGTTCTGGGATGAAAGGGCAGCTTTTTATGAGTAAATACCTAATGCAAAAAAAATTCTAAGGACATGGTGAAACCGCCTCACCGAATGATGTTGATGGGTGCCTATATTTTTGCTGGTTTACTGTTTACTAAACCAGCACAGGGATTAGTTTTTCCTCAGCACTTGCCAAAACCGCTGGTAGTATCAGCAAGCATTTTTCTGAGCGCTCAGCCTTATACACCTTCACGGGTTTTAGAAAAAATACCACCGGAATTGAGTCCAGAGCCAACCCTGGACGATTTTAATGCCAATATTTGTCAGGATATTCCGATGGGCGTTGGCGTTCCAGGATTTCAACCAGGAGTACATAATAGCGTTGTCCAACGAATACTCGGCAGTCCCGGCGTAACCACTAGAGGTTACTGGCCGAATACTCGTGCCATATCCTATCAATTAATCCCAGATCAGGTGAGCCTGGGTTTTTTATTTGATAAAAATTCTGGACTCATACGCCAAACTGAAGCATCTTTTGCCCAATGGGTGAATAGCGAGATCGTCCTAGTGACGTTGAATAGTATGTTGGGTTGCAAGCTCAACGACGCCATCAAGCAGGGTTTACAACAGGTGCAGCAGCGTCAGTCTCCCAAATTCTTTTTTTCTCTAGAGTCCCTGCGGGGAGTGATTGAGCGGGATAAGGGCGATCGCGTTTATATTGGCATTTGGGAGGCAGGCTTACACTAAAGATCGGTAAGTAGTTGGGAATTAGTAATGGGTCATTTGTCATTCGTCAGCAGCCACATACCAACGACTAAAAACGATCGATTGTTACCCATTACCCAAAATTAAAATGATTCTCTCACAACGCTTTACAGATGCCCTGACCTTTGCCACCGCCTTGCACGCGAACCAAATTCGCAAAGGTTCAGGTGTTCCCTATATTTCCCATTTACTCGGCGTCACCAGTATTGCCTTAGAGCATGGGGCGAATGAAGATGAAGCGATCGCTGCCCTACTCCATGATGCCATCGAAGACCAAGGCGGTGCCGCGACACGAGAAGAAATTCGCCGTCGGTTTGGAGATACCGTTACGGAAATTGTCAACGGTTGTACCGATGCTGACACAACACCCAAACCCCCTTGGCAGGAACGCAAAGAAGCTTATATTGCCCATATCCCGACTGCTTCAACCTCGGTGCGTCTTGTCTCAGCAGCCGATAAACTCCACAATGCCCGCTCGATTTTGACTGATTATCACATTGTAGGCGAGGCAATTTGGGAACGCTTCCAAGCAGGCAAACAAGGAACCCTTTGGTATTATCGCTCTTTGGTTGGCGCATTTCGCAAAGCCGGTTCATCACCACTCATTGATGAATTAGAACGGGTCGTGTCAGAAATAGAACATCAGGTAGACAAAGCGACTTAAGCTGCTTGATTGACAAATCTCTTGAAACCCTGCCAATTTTTAGGGTGGTCTCATGCGGGAGCGGTATCATTACCTTTACAAGAGGCTAGATGCTTTTGCCGTGGTTGTTTGGGTTGCCATCTGATTCTTAAGTAGAGACCCCCTAATTCCTGTACTAACCTCTTGACTACAGGAAAATACAGCGAAGGCAGTTCCGAAAACTAGCCTATTTTCCCTTTATTTGACAAATAAAAAGTACAAAAATTATCTATTTTTATCGATAAAAAGTAAGAATATTAAGATAGAACTTTTGGTTTTAGGAACCGAAAATTCTGTAGACAACTTGCTAGATGTGATTCTACGTCAAATGATGCCATCGCATGAATGTAGATGAAGTTCTGGAAGCCGTAGAAAGAGTTCTGCTTTTTCGGCAACTCAGTCCTGTTGAGCGATTAATCCTGCGTCGCTCTTGGTTAGGAGACGATTATCGTGAAATGGCACGGGATTCTGCTTACAGTCTCCCCTACCTCAAAGAAGTTGGCTCCCACTTGTGGCAGGCTCTCTCAGCAGCACTCAACCAGAGAGTGACGAAAAAAAATTTGCATTTACTCGTTAACCTGCACCAGCAAAACCGGACAGGTGAACAGCAAAATAGAGCGCAAGAGGTGCAAACAGACACAGGAGTAGAAGATAATTTTATAGCGTCAGAAACAGAAACCGAGCAAAAATTTCCTGGGGGTCCTGTACCGCTAGATTCTCCTCTCTATATCAATCGTCCCCCGATTGAAGAACTCGCCTGCACTGAGATTACCCAACCTGGATGTCTGCTCCGCATCAAAGCACCCAAGCAGATGGGGAAAAGTTCGCTACTTATCCGGATTCTAGCTCGCGCTACAGATGTTGGTTACAAAACGGTCTCTTTAGATTTTCAGGAAGCCGACGAAGCAGTTTTTGCCTCCCTCGATAAATTCCTACGCTGGTTCTGTGCCAATGTCAGCAGACAGTTGAATTTGAATCCCCTAATAGATGAGTTTTGGGATGAGGATATGGGCAGTAAAGTTAGCTGCAAAATCTATTTTGAGGGTTATCTTTTCAAGCAAGTTAATAGCCCTCTGGTGTTGGCTTTGAATGAAGTAAATCGGGTTTTTGAACATCCCAAAATCGCCTTAGATTTTCTCCCGATGCTGCGATTTTGGCACGAACAAGCACGGACAGTAGAAGTTTGGCAAAAGCTCAGACTTTTGGTTGTTCATAGTACGGAAATTTATATTCCGCTAAAGCTGAATCAGTCCCCATTCAATGTTGGCATATCCATTAGGTTGCCACAGTTTTCAAGCGAACAAGTGCAGGATTTTGCACAGCGCTATGGACTTGATTGGAGCGATAAAATAGAGACACAAAATGGCACTTCCTGCCGCAATAATTACACATCTCTACTAATGGCAATGGTGGGCGGACATCCCTATTTGGTAAGCGTAGCGCTTTATCACCTGCGTCGAGGAGCGATGACATTAGAGGAGTTATTGCAAGTGGCTCCTACACCCGCTGGGATTTATAGCGACCATCTACGGAGTCATTTGGTGATGCTCCAAGATGAACCACAATTAGCATCGGCTTTGCAACAAGTTGTTACTGCTGATGAGAGCGTACAATTAGAAGCGATCGCAGCCTATAAGTTAGAAAGCATGGGATTGATCCAAATGGATGGAAATCGGGCAAGTCCCAGCTGCCAGCTATATCGTCTCTATTTTCGCTCGCAGCTAGGAGAGAAAAAAGAATGCCAATGCCACTCCAAGAATACTGAGCGATGAAATACCAAGTCGGTGGCAGTCTAACCAGCGAAGCTCCCAGCTATGTACAACGAATTGCAGACTCCCAACTCTATGAAGCATTAAAACAGGGTGAGTTTTGCTACGTTCTCAACTCCCGACAAATGGGCAAATCCTCTCTGCTGGTGAGAACTCGCCATCGCTTGCAACAAGAAGGGTTTAAATGCACTGCTGTGGATATGACTAATATCGGCAGTGAAAATATTACGCCGACTCAGTGGTACAAGGGAATTGTTGCCGATCTGTGGTCGGGTTTTAACTTGTTAGAAAAACTTAATTTGAAAGCTTGGTGGCGAGAGCAAGAAGATATCTCCCTACTCCAAAGGTTGAGCCGATTTCTTGCCGATTTGTTATTGGTTCAATTTCCGAATGAAAGACTATTTATCTTTATAGATGAAGTTGATAGCATTTTAAGTTTGGATTTTCCGGTCGATGACTTCTTTGCCTGGATTCGGTTCTGCTACAACCAACGAGCCATCAATCCAGAATACAGACGGATTACTTTTGCAATTTTTGGTGTAGCAACCCCAAGCGATCTCATTGTTGATAGAAACCGAACCCCCTTTAATATTGGGAAAGCGATAGAACTAACTGGCATTCGACTGCACGAAGCTCAGCCATTAGTGAAAGGATTAGAGGTAAAAGAAGGAAACTCACAAACCGTTTTAAAAGAAATATTAGCCTGGAGTGGAGGGCAACCCTTTCTCACTCAAAAGTTGTGTAACTTGGTAGGGAATCTTGTTGACACGCGATTGAGCGAGTCTGAGACGATGAACAGCGTTCTGACCATTCCACCAGGAAATGAGGCGTTTTGGGTAGAAAACTTGGTGAAGACACGCATCATTCATAAATGGGAAAGCCAAGATGAACCAGAGCATTTAAAGACAATACGCGATCGCATCCTTCGCAACGAGGAACGCACTGGCAGATTTTTGGGAATTTACCAGCAAATCCTACAAGGTGTGGAAGTACCAACCGATGACAGCCGAGAGCAAATAGAACTGTTGTTATCAGGCTTAGTGGTAAAAGCTCAGGGTTATTTAAAGATAAAAAATCGAATCTATGAAGAAGTATTTAATCTCGAATGGGTAGACAAGCAATTAAAGGAACTGCGCCCTTACTCTCAACTTTTTGATGCTTGGATTGTTTCAAAGCAAAAGGATGCATCGCGGCTGTTGCGCGGACAAGCGCTGAAAGACGCTCAAATATGGGCACAAGGTAAAAGCTTGAGCGATTTGGACTATCAATTTTTAGCCGCTTCTGGCGAATTGGATAGGTTGGAAATGCAGCAAACTCTAGAAGCAGAACGGCTGAAAGAAGTAGAAGCGCGACTGGCGGAGGAACAAAAAAGATTAGCACTAGAGAAAAAAAGTTCTAGGCGACAAAGGTTTTTGCTTTTTGTCGTAAGTATTGTATTAATTTTAGCTTGTGCATTGGGGCTAGCGGTTTATGTTCAGTATCGGCAAACGGCTGTAAGCGAGATCAAAGCGATCGCTAAATCTTCCGAAGCACTATTCGCCTCAAATCAAAAGTTAGATGCACTCGTACAAGCGATCGCAGCACAGCGACGATTAGACAAGTTGAATGTTGCAGATGCAGATATTCAGCACTCAGTGAAGGAGGCTCTCCATCAGGCTGTTTATGGAGCGGTTGACTATAACCACTTATCCGGGCATGACAATGTGGTTAATGATGTAACGTTCAGCCCTGATGGCGAACTCATTGCCTCAGCTTCTGCGGACAAAAGCATCGATCTTTGGAAAAAAGACGGTACAAAACTGGGAACGCTTCAAGGTCACAACAATACGGTTTGGAGTGTCGTATTTAGCCCCAGAGGGGATCTAATTGCTACTGGTTCTGGGGATAACACCATTAAACTTTGGCGCAAAAACAGGACAAATTCACCAGACGGAAAGCCGATTTATACCTTGTGGCAGACCTTAAAAGGACATACCAAAGACGTTGCAGAAGTCGCGATCGCTCCTAACGGTCAGACCATTGCTTCCGCTTCTAAAGATAAAACAGTTAAACTCTGGAGTGCAGACGGCAAACTGCTGAGAACTCTCACTGGACATACAGATGAAGTTGCCAGCGTTGCCTTTAGCCCTGACAGTCAGATCGTTGCATCTGCTTCTCACGATAAAACCATCAAACTCTGGAGTGCAGACGGTAAACTGCTGAGAACCCTTACCGGACATACGGATAGAGTTAGGGACGTTACCTTTAGCCCTCACGGAAATCTGATTGCCTCGGCGAGTTGGGATAAAACAGTCAAACTTTGGCACCTTGATGGAACTTTAGTCCAAACCCTAACTGGACACAGCGATGCAGTAGGCAAAATCGCTTTTAACCCTCAAGGTCGTTTAATCGCCTCGGCAAGTCTTGATAGAACAGTTAAACTTTGGAACCTTGACGGGACTCTCGTAAAAACCCTGCCAGCCGCCAAGGATGTCGTTTCTGGAGTGGCGTGGAGTCCTGACGGACAAATCCTCGCCTCAGCCAGTTGGGATGGCCCGATCGCGCTCTGGAAGCTTGATGACAGTTTTAGCCAGACTCTTAACGGACATCAAGCATCAATTTACACCATAAAATTTAGCCCGGATGGTCAGACAATTGCCACCGCCAGTCGCGATCAGACCGTTAAACTTTGGCGGCTTGATGGTAGCTTAATTCGCACTTTCCCCAAACAAGCCGATAAAGTTTTTGGAGTCGATTTCAGCCCAAAGGTCGCCACCCTTGCTACAGGCGGTTATGACAGCACTGTTCGGTTGTGGCGACCCGATGGAACCTTACTCCACACTTTTACTGGACATCAAGGCAGAGTCTTCGCCGTTGATTTCCATCCAGATGGACAGTCACTCGCCTCGGCGGGTGAGGACAGAACCGTCAAAGTCTGGAGGATTGACGGCACTGAATTGGCAACTCTTCAAGGACATACCGATCACATTAACGGAGTGGCATTTAGCCCTGACGGAGAACTCATTGCTTCAGCTAGCGTGGACGGTACCGTCAGACTTTGGCAGTGGGATAATGCCACATCTGGAACACCCAGCTACAGGCTTCTACACACGTTAAAAAGCCATCGCCGTCAGGTGGCTGGAGTGGCATTTAGCCCTGATGGCAAGACCCTAGCTTCAGCAGGTATGGATAGCATGGTGAGACTTTGGCGGCGCGACGGTACAGAAATCAGAGCCTTGAAGGGACACAAAAATGGGGTGTTCGGGGTAGCATTTAGCCCTGATGGCAAGACGATCGCCTCAGCAAGTTTCGATGGCACAGTCAAACTTTGGAACTACGACGGTAAGGAGCTTGAAACCTTAAAGGGACATAGCGATGGGGTGTTCGGAGTTACCTTTAGCCCTGATGGGAAGTTAATCGCCTCAGCAAGTCAGGATAGAACCGCAATTTTGTGGAATTTAGAGCGAATTTTCCAGCTCGATTTCCTCCAGTATGGATGCGATTGGGTGCGGGATTATTTGCAGACGAATGCAGATGTGGAGGAAAGCGATCGCCATCTTTGCGATGGAATTCAATCCTGATTTACATTAGATATTCACCATAAACTAATCCGTTCTACCTGCAAAATTTGAAGAGAATTCGCTCAGATTGGGCTGAGGTTGTAGCACGACGATGCGGCGATTAATGTTTCAGCTGCCATGCTATCGACTGGCTTAGAAAACAAATATCCTTGTCCGGATTCGCATCCCATCGTCTGGAGTTGTTTCATCTGTTGAATCGTTTCGATGCCTTCGGCGGTGACATCCATTCCCAAATTATTAGCCAGCGTCACAATCGCTCGGACAATGGGTAAACTTTCGCCACCGATGCCCATGCGGCTAACAAAAGAACGGTCAATCTTCAAGGTATTAATCGGAAAATGATACAACCGGCTTAAAGAAGAATAGCCGGTGCCGAAGTCATCAATCGATAGCTCAACACCCAAAACTCTCAAATATTCCAGCATCGCGATCGCATCTTCATTGTCTGCGATCGCGCTTTCGGTAATCTCTAGCTTTAAACTGTAGGGATCGCACTCGGTTTTGTGCAAAATCTGGTCGATCTTTTCAATTAAATCGGGTTGCAAAAACTGCCTGCCCGACAAATTGACGCTCATTGTCAGTCCCCGTTGGTTCGGAAATGCCGAATGCCAGCGTTGCAACTGGCTGCAAGCCTCGCGCAGCACCCACTCACCCATCGGCAGAATCAGTCCCGTTTCTTCCGCCACGGGGATAAACTCCGCTGGGGAAACTAAGCCGCGTGTGGGATGCTGCCAGCGCACCAGTGCCTCGAAGCCAGAAATTTGACCTGTTGCCAGCGATACTATCGGCTGATAGTGCAGCCGTAACTCCTGGCGTTCCAGAACGTGTCGCAGATCCGTTTCCATCTGCAATCGGGCAACTGCTTGGTGGTGCATGGTCTTGTTAAACACCGCATACCGCGCCCTCCCTAGTGCCTTTGCTCGATACATGGCAATGTCGGCATCGCGCAGGATGTCTTCTGCCTGGTCATAGCCCAGCATACTCAAAGCAATGCCAATACTGACAGTGCTGAATACTTCTTGCCCCTCAATCTGCAATGGTTTTCGCAGTTGTCTTTGCAATCGATTGGCAATGCGAGTCACGTGGCTCAAGTCTGGTAAATCTGCTAGCACAATAGCAAACTCGTCTCCACTCAACCGCGCCACTGTATCTTCTGGGCGTACCGATGCCTGTAGAATTTTTGCGATCGCTACCAGCAATTGATCTCCCGCTAGGTGTCCCAGGCTATCGTTAATCACCTTAAATCGATCGACATCCAAAAACAGCACAGCAAATAAATAGTCCTGGCATTGATTCGCCCGTTCCAGGGTTTGCCGCAACCGATCCATAAATAAAGCTCGGTTGGGCAAACCTGTCAAAGCATCGTGATAGGCTGCATGGAATAATTGCGACTCTACTTGCTTGCGCTGAGTGATATCGCGTTGAATTGCTAGGTAATGAGTCGTCTCATCTTGTTCATTTTTGATCGGTTCGATGTGCCACTCGTTGTAAAACTCCGTGCCATCTTTGCGATAGTTAATCGCTTCGCCATAAAATACTTTCCCTTCGGACAGAGTTTGTCGCAGTCGGTCGAGGAGAGTCCGATCGGTTTTGGGTCCTTGCAAGATCCTCGGTGATTCACCGATGACTTCCTCTGGGGTGTAGCCGGTCATTCTCGTAAATGCGCGATTGACAAAGACGATTTCTGGGCCGGGAAAAGTTAAGTGAGTCGAAGTAATCGCGATCGCATCTTCCGCACATTCAACCGCCGCCGCCAGTTGCCGTAACCTTTCTTCTGTACGCTGGCGTTCCGTAATGTCAATCGCCACACCCACTAGACCAACCACTTGACCTGTTTGATTTTGCAGCGGGGTGGTGCGGTTTTCGTACACCACATCGCCTATCTGGACAATCCAGGTTACTTCTTTTCCAGCTAAAACATTGCGAATATTCGCTAAGATTTCAGGCCGGTCTTTGTAAAGGTCAAAGACCGACTGCCCGATTACCTCACCGGCTTTCAGTCCGAGAGCCTCCAGTCCCTTGCCCTCAGAAAGCGTAAAAATGCCATTGCTATCTAGGGCATACAAAATAATTGGTGCATTTCCAACACTGGCGCGTAGCAGCTGTTCATTACCTAATCCCAAGGAACTGAGGCAATGCTGTGGCGATATACCCATACTAGAACCGTCACCGTTCCTAGCAGTGTCGATCCTTTCGCATCGCATCGTCCTTATCCTGTGGGACTGGGATATTGGTTTCAGCTCCATCGGCTCCATATTTTTCCGGCTAGGATTTCCTGATAATTCTTTATTATTTCTTAAGATTTCCCTCTTGGGATCGTCTGCCACTCATCAGCGTATACCTAACCACTGATTACGCAACCTGGGAGGGAGCCATCGGGAGTGGGGTTGCAGAGGCGGTAGACTGCTGAAGCGGAATTTCTAGAACAAACTCTGTCCCTTGTCCGGGCGTTGACAGACACTTTAGTTGACCTCCGTGACGCTCCACCACCACTTGGTAGCTAATGGACAGCCCCAGCCCAGTCCCTTCTCCTACAGGTTTAGTCGTAAAAAAGGGGTCAAAGATTCGTTTTTGGACTGCTTCTGGAATGCCGCAACCATTATCTGCAATCCGGATAATTACTTGATTTTGGTTGTTCGCTGTTGTGCAAATCCGAATTGTCGGTAAAGGGGAATTGGCGATCGGGAATTGGCGATCGCTACTTTCTTCTCCATGATTCATCACCCATGAAGCCTGAACGTTTTCCCGTTCCAGAGCATCAATGGCATTGCTCAGCAGATTCATAAAAACCTGATTTATCTGCCCTGCGTAGCATTCCACCTGGGGTAGGTTCCCGTATTCTTTGATAATCAGAATACCTGGTTTTCCTCCCTGTGGCTTCAATCGATGCTGCAAGATCAACAGGGTGCTGTCGATGCCTTCATGCAAATCCACCGGCTTTTTCTGGCTCTCATCATGGCGGGAGAAATTCCGCAAGCTCAGGACAATCTGGCGGATGCGTTCCGCCCCCATTTGCATAGAATCCAATAGCCTTGGGAAATCTTCAACCAGAAACTCCCAATCCATTGCCTCGGCTTCTGTTTGAATTTCCGCTGCTGGCTGAGGATAGTGCTGCTGGTAGAGGTTTAACAAATGCAGCAAATCTTGGGCATACTGCAAAGCCGGGGTCAAATTCCCATAAATGAAGGAGACGGGGTTATTAATTTCATGGGCGACACCCGCTACTAACTGCCCCAAACTGGACATTTTTTCGCTTTGGATCAACTGGGTTTGGGTTTTCCGCAGCCGATGCAGCGCTTGTTTAAGTTTGGTCGTTTTTTTCCTTAATTGTGCTTCTGATTTCTGTAATGCTTCCTCCGCTTGCTTCCGTTCGACGAGTTCGGCTTCCAGTTGCTCAAATAGCGTCGATTGCTGAATGGCGATCGCTAGCTGCACGCTAAGCTGTTTGAGCAATTCTACTTCCGATGCCTGCCATTGCCGGGTTTCGGTGCAGTTTTGGGCAACAAGCAGCCCCCATAATTGAGGGTTGGAAGAGGACTGAGGACTGAGGACTGAGGACTGAGGGTTGGAAGAGGACTGAGGACTGAGGACTGAGGACTGAGGAGTGGATGGGGGAGGAGGGCTGGTTGAGGTGTGAGGGTTGAGGAAGAGTCCTTTCACCTCCGTCTTGTTTTGGACAATCGGGACGACCAGATTGGCTTTTACCTGAAACTTCACTAGCCAATCAATCTGGCACTGGCTGAGATTCGCCGTGTCGATATTCTCAATCGCTTGAACCTCGCCTTGTTGGTAAAGAGGCAGGTGATTTTCCCCAAAACATCTGCTGTGGATCTGAGTTCCTAAACTCTTAGTCCAACCCGCGCCGACCGATTCTACAACCCCCATTCCACGCCCATCTGAATCGAAGCGGTAGATCGTTACCCGGTCGGTGTTGAGAAATTGCCGGACTTGCGATACAGCCGTTTTCAGGACTTCTTCCAGGTTCAGAGACTGGCGGATGCGCTGATTCATGTTTCTGAGCAGCCGTTCTCCAGTCGCTTGCTTCCATAAGGCCGTTTCTACCTGTTTGCGACCTGTAATATCCATCACCGTCCCAGTAACCCGTGTCGGTGTATTGGTTTGGTTGCAAAACAAGGTACCCGTAACGGCAACCCACCGAACTGCACCATCCGGGCAAAGGAGACGATGTTCGAGGCTGAAGAGACGATCTGCCAAGTTTTCTGTCCGGGATGCCTGTACAATCTGCGCGATCGCTTCCGTCACGCGATCGCAGTCCTCCAGATGAATACACTTTAAATAAGCTTCATAAGTGCTACCAAAGGAACCAGGTGGGAAACCTAATAAAGATTCCGCATTTGCCGACCAGGTTAGCTGACCCGTCTGCCTCTCCCACTCCCAAACTCCCATACTGGCAGCATTCAGAGCAAGCCCCAGCCTGGTTTCGCTTTGTTGTAACGCCGCTTGTGACTGTTGTTCAGCGAGCTGGCGCTCGGTAATATCTGTATGAAAAACCAGAAACTGAGTCAGTTCACCAGTGGCGTCCCAGACAGGAGCAACAATTAGCTCATTCCAAAAAGGCGTGCCATCTTTGCGATAATTCTTTAACACTACCTGGCACTCTTGCCCTAACTGCAAGGCTTGGTGAATTTGCTCAATCGCATCCTGGTCAGTATCGATTCCTTGCAAAAAAAAGCAGTTGCGTCCGATGACTTCTGCTGAAGCATAGCCCGTTATCTTCTCAAAAGCCGGATTGCAATAGGCTATAGAAGGATTGGGGGTACGAGCATCCACAATCACAAGACCTACAGGCATGGTTGCGAGGATGCGATCGCATAACCCTCCCGCTTCCCCGTGCCGCTCGATAGTGTGAAACTTCTTGCCTACCTTGCCTTGCTGGCTTGCCATTGCAGTTGCAGCTCTCAGAAGTAATTAGTAGCGAATATTAAGCCTCGGTTTCTTACCGTACACGAATCTTAACTTCTCTCTAATATACCTAATGACGTATTTCTCCGGTGTGATGCAATATACAAACTTCAGTGCTATTTAGTCTGAGTTTCTACCTGAGGTGGTCGGAACAGATTAATCTCTACGCGCCAGATAATCTTTAAAAAACATTGGTCTAATTTCTAACGACGACCGTGGCGCTGTTCTAAAATCTTCTGTTTTACAATCTTCTCTTAAGTCCCGATCCAGATGACAGCGATTCCAGCCACCGCTTTATCACTGACTGAATCTACACTTTAAGCGGCATCCACATTGCCCCCAGTCAGTACCGGGTTACGTCAGTACTGGGTTAGTTAGGTAATTTATTCTGCCCGATCTCATTCCGCATTCGGCGATTGTCGCCGACATTGAATGCAGGTTCTAGGTGGACACTAGTGCCTGAAAATACGGTAATTTCCTACGGTAAATCTTTGTTTGCAGTCTCTTGAGCTTGTGTATCGGGTTGCTCGGTCATAGGACTGCACCTGATTCATACTGCCTTCTCGGCGAAAGACCCAACTGATAAATTTATCTAAATTCTCAAACTCAAATAAGAATCTCAAATAAGAATAAAGGGGTGCGCTCATTTAAGCAAATAACGACTCGCTATTCGCAATTTAAAATTGTCCGCACCCCGCAAAAATTACGGTGATTAAATTTCAGCATAGCGATTTACTGGTAAGTAAACCTATGACTTTGGAGCGAATTAAAAACAAATAGATATATCACCTAGGAGCGAAGCAGACCGTTAGAGGGAATACATAGGCTTAAAGTCAAGACTTAGACTCTAGCGCTGAGTTGTTAGGGAAAGCAAAAGGAGGGGAAAATGACGCATCACGGCAATCATGACGATGAGATCATCACGGGAACCGCAGACGAACACTACAACCTGATCAGCGTGCTATACCATGCCCTAGAGGGTGCCAGTACCTACGAAATTTATATTCAGGATGCTGAGGAAGCTGGAGATGATGAACTCGTAGAGTTCTTCCAGCAACTAGAAGAAGAAGAATCTCAACGCGCCGAACGGGCGAAAGAATTGCTTGCCAAGCGGATTGCTCCGCAGGGGGCAGTTGCTAGATAGCGATCGCAAAAGCTAGCTCAGACTTATTTCCCCCTTTAAATTCTTGAGAGAATTCGTGGTTGAAGCAGCCACGAATTCCCTAGTTTGCACGAGTAAAAAACGTGCAAATTAAAATATCGCGCAATTACGGCGCGAACTTCATGGAGTAAGGAGCGTACTTTTTTTAGAAAGATTCAACGCTTTGGCAAGTCATTAAGAGAGCGAAAAGAGAGCGAAGCGTGAAAGTTGGAAAGATTTAAGAGGTCAATAGTGAAATACGAGCAGTTCATTAAACAGGTTCAAAGCGTTGCCCAACTGAGCCACCGTCAGGAAGCAGAACGTGCCACTCGTGCCACGCTGGAAACACTGAAAGAACGCATCGTTGGAGACGAGGCAAAAGACCTAGCTTCACAACTGCCAGCAGAACTACAAGAGTGTCTGCGTGGGCGAGAGGGCGAAAACGGTCAATTTTTCTCGCTGCAAGAGTTTTACCAGCGCGTCAGCGAAAAAGAGGGAACCGATCCTAGCGATGCTGCAACTCATGTTCGAGCGGTGTTCGCAGTGCTGCAAAAAGCCGTAACGCCTGGTGAGTTTGCAGATGTCCGCGCTAATTTTTCAGAAGATGACGCAGAGCTATTTCTTACCGGAACCTCATTGAGTGAAGTTCCCAGTTCGTAAGAATTTTAAAGGTAAAACTCCAAAGGAGTTTTACTTTTTCTCGCGATCGCTCAAAATTTTTTTCCTTGCAAAATTTTCATAAAAAAGGAGATTCCATGACACAGCAAAATAATAACGGCAGCAAGAAGCGAGTTGCCATCCTAATCGAAAATGGGGTTGAAGATTCTGAATTTCAAGTCCCTTATAAAGCCTTGCAAATGGCAGGAATGGAGGTCGTTGTCCTCGGTTCTCGGATGAACGAGAATTATGTCGGTAAACAAGGCAAATTGTCCCAGAAACCGGATGGCACCACGACAGAAGCCGTGGCTCTCGATTTCGATGCAGTCATTATCCCCGGCGGCATCGCTCCGGATATGATGCGGACGAACCCCAACACCGTCAACTTTGTAAAAGACGCATTCGAGCATGGGAAATTGGTGGCTGCCGTTTGCCACGGACCACAAGTTCTGATTGAAGCTGATTTGCTCAGAGGTAAGCAAGCAACGGGCTTCTTCTCTATCCGCACAGACATTATCAATGCAGGTGCCCATTATGTGGATGAGCCGGTCGTGGTTGACGGCAACCTGATCACCTCGCGTCAACCGGGTGATTTGGCAATTTTTACCACTGCAATTCTCAGCCGTCTCGGTTACGGTGGCAAAGAAGCTGCATTACCCCATGAAAGCGATATCACCGCTGAATGGTGGAAACTGGCTGATTCTTGGGGCGGTTCCACCAAGGGCGATATTGCCAAAGGTTTGAATACGGCGCTGGCTGGCGAACGTTATTCGCAAGAAGCGTTTGGGCAGTATGCCGAGAAAAGCACAGATGCAGAATTGACCTCGATGCTGCAAGACATGATCAAAAATAAGCAGCATCACATTCAAATGCTGGAAGAACGGCTGAATGCTCTGGGAGAAAGCCCCTCGATTCCGGCACAAGCTGCTGACAAATATGCCAAGTTCAAAGCTTCTCTGCAAGGCAGTGACGACACCGATCTTTTGCGTCGCAGCATGGGCGACTTGCAAACCGGCGTTGTCGATATTAACAACTTGCGGATGAAATTTACCGATCCGATTACTACCGCCATTCTCACCGAGATTGAAGTGGATTTGTCGAAGTACGAACAGTGTTTGGCGGCACTTTATAAATCTCGGATGGCAGGTCAGGAAGTCAAGCCTGCGAAGCCGACGACTGGTGTTTCCGTCAAGATGTAAGTTTTGAGTGCCAAGTAAGGTGGGCATTGCTCACCTTATTTAATTGCTAATCGCTTCAACACTCAAAACGTTTCTCAAGGAGATGTCCGGAATGAGCATGAGTAGAAAACTGGAAGGCAAAGTTGCCATTATCACGGGTGCAGGGACTGGAATCGGCGAAGCGATCGCGCACAAATTCGCCAAAGAAGGTGCCAAAGTCGTTGTTAATGGACTCCCTAGCGATCCGCTGGATGAAGTCGCACAAGCAATTCAGCACTATGGTGCTGAAGCGATCGCCTACGCGGGGGATATCTCGGAAGAATCCCACGCGAAAGCTTGTGTTCAAGCCGCTATTGACTATTACGGGCGTCTGGACATTTTGGTGAATAATGCGGGTGTCTTTTTAGTAACGGCGGAGACTCAAGACTACCCCGTTGATGTTTTTGACCAGACGATCCGGATGAACATCCGTTCCGCCTTCCTGATGACCAAGTACGCTCTACCGCACCTCCAAAAAACACGCGGAAACATTGTCTCTGCCGGGTCTGAGGCTGGCTTTAACGGACTGGCGCGAAATACTCCCTACGGGGGTACTAAAGGCTGGATGCATTCCTTTATGAAAGGGGTGGCGGTTGAGCAAGCTCAATACGGTGTTCGCGCTAACTGTGTCTGTCCCGGTGCCATTGATACCGCTTGGACACACAAAGAAACCGGGCCGATGGATGCTCAGATGGAGAAAATGCTGATTAATGCAACTCCAATGGCTCGACGCGGCACGCCAGAGGAAATGGCAAACGTCTATGCCTTTATTGCTTCGGATGAAGCGAGTTACGTCACGGGGGCATTGTGGCTGGCAGATGGTGGCATCACAGTGGCGAAAGGAGCCATCGGCGAGCAGACGCCAGAATCGTTGCGTGCTGAACCGCAAGGAGAACTGCGTCTAGATCATGCCACAGAAGGGCTAGAACACAAACAAGTCCAAACGATTAGTTAAGCGCCTAAGAAATTAATATTACTCAGCAAATCATCAATTACCGTTTGAGGAAAATAGAACATGACATCCAAAGATATCGTCCCCAGCGGTCAGAATGAACCCAGCAATGTCGGCGATAAGGAGCGTTGGGGATCGTTACTAGGCGGCGGCGCACTTGTACTGATGGGTTTAAAGCAACGATCTCTTCGGGGAGCGTTAATGGCGATCGCGGGTGGTGGTCTAATTTATCACGGTGCGACCGCAGAAAAAGGTATCCAAGACACCATACAGGAAAAAGCAGGGATGAACCAAAGTATCAAAGTTGAAAAGACCGTCACGATCAATAAACCAGCAGATGAACTTTATCGCTTTTGGCATAATTTTGAAAACTTGCCTAATTTCATGAAGCATCTGAAATCGGTAACGGTTGTCAACGAGCGGCGATCGCACTGGGTTGCCAATGCGCCAATGGGTGCAAGTGTGGAATGGGATGCAGATATTATCAACGAGAAAGAAAACGAGTTAATCGCTTGGGCTTCGACGGAAGGAGCAGACGTTGAGAATGCAGGGTTTGTGCGCTTTTCACCTGCGCCTGCGAATCGGGGTACGGAAGTAAAAGTCGTCATTGAATATAATCCGCCGGGTGGTGCTGTCGGTGCTGCGATCGCTAAACTTTTTGGCGAAGAACCAGAACAGCAAGTTGGCGATGATTTGCGCCGTTTCAAAATGATTATGGAAGCAGGTGAAATTGCAACAACAGAAGGTCAACCTTCTGGAAGAAGTTAAGAATTTTATTTCGTGGGATTCTTAGTTAAGAAGAGAGAAAACTGAATAATAGGTTCTTCTCACAACAAAAATAAACAACGGAGATTGAAATGAATCAAGGAATTAATCGTTTGCAAAAAATTTGTTTGCGTTTGGCTAGTGTCGTTCTAGCAGCGATCGCATTTTTAGTAATTCCGACTTTTAGCTACAGCACATCGTTCCAAGCACAAGCTCAAACCCTGATTGCTGACAATTTAGATTTTAATAAGACCAGCAACGCTCAGATCAAAAAAGCGATTGACATGGCTGAAGACCATGTTGGGGACAGAGATGGAATCGGCAATACTGGCTTGAAGAACATCAAAAAGCTGGGAGAAAATATTCCCGAAACTGCCGATGTGATTGTCCGCCAAAGATTTGATAACGATCAACCTGGTGACGTGGGCGACCCAAGTATTGTTCAAGACAAAAATGAGCAGGGAGTCGCCAAGACTAAGAATCGGGCACCTAGATAATTCGGCTTTTCGCTCAATTCGGGTTGAGAAGTTAAGCGACTGACTGCATTACCTGAGACAGGGATGTGAGAAACCCCGTCCTGCGGATACACAAGGGCGGGGTAATTAATAAAAGGATAAACAACATCAATGAAAGCAGTATGTTGGTACGGTGCCACCGATGTGCGGGTCGAAACCGTACCCGATCCCAAAATTCTCAATCCGCGCGACGCCATTCTCAAAATTACTTCGACGGCAATTTGTGGCTCCGATTTGCATATTTATGACGGCTACATTCCGACGATGCAACCGGGTGACATTATCGGTCACGAATTTATGGGGGAAATCGTCGAAGTTGGTAGCAAAGTAACCAATTTGAAACCAGGCGATCGCGTTGTCGTTCCTTCCACTATCGGATGCGGTCACTGTCACTATTGCAACCATGATATGTGGTCGCTGTGCGACAACTCCAACCCCAACGCTTGGATGGAAGAAAAGCTCTTCGGTAACGTCACTTCAGCAATTTACGGTTACTCTCACTTATTCGGCGGCTATGCAGGCGCGCAAGCCGAATATATCCGCGTTCCCTTCGCGGATGTGGGTGTCGTCAAGGTTCCCGCAGAAATTCCCGACGAGAAATTATTGTTTATCTCCGATGCCATTCCCACCGGATTTATGGGCGCGGAGTTATGCGATATTCAGCCAGGAGATACTGTCGCTGTCTGGGGTTGCGGCGCTGTCGGACAATTCGCCATGATTAGCGCCTATATGCTGGGTGCCGAAAGAGTAATCGGCATCGACCGTTTTCCCGAACGTCTCCAAATGGCGAGGGAACACGCAAAAGCGGAAACGATTAACTACGAAGAAGTTGATGCTGGCGAAGCGCTGAAAGAGATGACTGGCGGACGAGGTCCAGACTGCTGCATTGACGCGGTGGGATTAGAAGCGCACGGCATGGGGGTTGAAGGGGTTTATGACAAAGCAAAGCAAGCAGTCCGGCTGGAAACAGACCGTCCCCACGTCCTGCGGCAAATGATGGTCGCTTGTCGTAAAGGCGGCACGCTCTCAATCATGGGTGTTTACGGTGGCTTTGTGGATAAACTGCCCTTTGGTGCTGCTTTCAACAAAGGCTTGACCTTCAGGATGGGGCAAATGCACGGGCAAAAGTATATGCAGATGTTGCTGGATAAAGTTTTGAAGGGCGAACTCGATCCATCCTTCGTTGTCACCCATCAGTTACCCCTAGCAGAAGCCAAGAATGGCTACGAAATGTTTAAGCACAAAGAAGATAAGTGTATCAAGGTTGTGCTGAAACCTTGAAGTCAGTAATTGGGAAAAAAAATTAACCGATTACGAATCATCAAATAATAAACTGGAGTGTTTTCATGAATCAAGTAATTTCTTTTCTACAAAGTATTCGTTTGCGCCAGATTGCTACTGCGTTTCTGGTAAGTGCTGCATTTTTGGTGATGCAAGTTTTCGGTTACGGGACTCCTCTACAGGCCCTTGCGAATAACACCACATTGACACCAGAAACCAACGCTTACCAAGTGCCAGGGTCTAATGGTTCAATCAATGCTAGGACTGAAACGCTAAAAGACCAGACTGAAGATACAGGCAGTAGTTTGTTGGATAAAATTGGAGATGCTGCTGAAAATGTCAAGGAAAAACTGAATCTTGACGAGCCGACGCCTCCAAGTACCAAAAAGTTTTTTAATCAGATTCAAGATAAAGCTGACGATGTAGTTGGTAAGACAGTTCAAGGGACGCAGGAAGGTTTCAACGACGCGGCGAATAACCTGAGCAGCCCATCTTACTCAAAATAATCTGTAATCCAGCGTGCAAATTGTCCCCCCTTAACGAGGGGGGATAGTGGAACAACGGATAATATTTGCTTGACATTTCGCTCCTCCTAACCTCCTTAACCAGGAGAACTCGCAAAGAGAAAGATTTACCTAGGGTGTATGTGTAGTTATTAGTCATTAGTAAATTGTTCTTAGTAATTGATAATGACTAATAATGAATCACAAATAACTCATAAATAATGACAAATGACTTAAGGAGAAAAATTTAATGAAAGCTGTTTGTTGGCATGGAAACAACGATGTGCGGGTAGATAATGTACCCGATCCAAAAATTCTTAACCCGCGCGATGCCATCGTCAAAATTACGTCAACAGCAATTTGCGGCTCCGATTTGCATATTTACGATGGTTTCATCCCGACAATGCAAGCGGGCGATATCCTCGGTCATGAATTTATGGGGGAAGTGGTTGAGCTTGGCAGCGCCGTTAAGAATGTGAAGATAGGCGATCGCGTCGTTGTCCCTTTCACTATCGCCTGCGGTAACTGCCTATTCTGCAACCGTGACTTGTGGTCGCTGTGCGATAACTCCAACCCGAACGGCTGGATGGCTGAACAGATGTACGGTCATTCGCCATCAGGACTTTTCGGCTACTCCCACTTGTTCGGCGGCTATGCTGGAGGTCAAGCGGAGTATGCGCGGGTGCCTTTTGCCGATGTCGGTTTGTTCAAAATTCCCGATGGATTGACAGACGATCAGGTACTGTTCCTGACGGATATTTTCCCGACCGGCTACATGGCAGCGGAAAATTGCAACATTAAACCGGGTGATATTGTAGCTGTCTGGGGCTGCGGGCCAGTCGGACAGTTCGCAATCAAAAGTGCCTTCATGCTAGGTGCCCATCGCGTTATCGCTATCGACCGCATTCCCGAACGCTTACAAATGGCTAAAGAACAATGCGGGGCAGAAATTCTCAACTATGAAGAACTCGATGTCGGTGAAGCACTCAAAGAGATGACTGGCGGACGCGGGCCAGATTCTTGTCTGGATGCCGTCGGCATGGAAGCACACGGTACCGGGCCGGATGCTTTTTACGATAAAGTCAAGCAAGCCGTGCGAATGGAAACCGATCGCCCCACCGCCCTGAGGCAAGTCATTGTCGCTTGTAGCAAGGGTGGTCATGTATCGCTAGCGGGTGTTTACGGTGGATTCCTCGACAAGATTCCAATGGGCGCTGCTTTCAACAAAGGCTTGACGTTCAAGATGGGACAAACACACGTCCATAGATACTTGAAACCGTTGTTGGAACATATCCAAAATGGCGATATCGATCCCTCTTTCGTCATCACACACCGCTTGCCTTTAGAAGAGGCGAAACACGGTTACGAAATTTTCAAAAATAAAAAAGACAACTGCATCAAAGTTGTACTAAAACCATAAGGTCAAACTATGGAACTTGACCGCTCTGATCGGGGTGAAAACACCGTCAAGATTAATAATTTGCTTGCAGAAGTTTATCACTTGGTTGAAAAACTTGAACAAGAGGCAGAAGAAAATCGCCAGCGTTTCCAACAAGAGTTAGAAGCTGGCGAGATTCTTACTGCTGAAAGTCAATCTTTTGGACAGAAATAGGTGTTTTGTTAGTTCTGTGGTCGAGATGTCAATGGGTTGCGTCTCGTCAGTGAATTGAAACCATGAATGCCATCTAATATAAGAGGGGGTATCAGCAGTCTGCTAGGACGTCACGGCTGGACGTTGGCGTTGCAGGAGTGTTGACGAAGCATTCAGTCAGTAGTGCTGACACCGTGAAGTATCTGGAGAGAGACGTGGGAAAACTGGGTTGGCGATCGCTTCCAATTCTTTTAAGCCTTGTGGTGACAATTCCCTTTGCATCATCCGGTCGGGCGCTATCCGCACAAGAACCCACACAGAAACTTGTTGAGAAACCTGCTGAGAAAACGATTGGCAACATTGAATCAGTTGCCTCCTTTAATGGGCCGATGCTTACTGGCGTCACCGTGTCTCAGGACGGTCGAATTTTTGTGAACTTCCCTCGCTGGGGAGACAATGTAGAATTTACCGTTGCTGAGTTAAAAAACGGGACGGCGGTGCCTTATCCCAATGCCGAAATTAACCGCCCAAATCCCAGCAACCAAGCTGAATCGTTGATTTCGGTTCAAAGTGTCGTCGTCGATCCGCAAAACCGCCTGTGGATTTTAGATACTGGGAGTCCGCAATTTGCCCCCACTTCCTACGGGGGACCAAAATTAATTGGGATTGACCTAAAGCAAAATCGGATTATCAAAACAATTCTATTTCCCCAGAATGTAGCGCTGCCAACGACTTACTTAAACGATGTCAGATTTGACTTGCGGCGCGGCAAAGCTGGAATGGCATTCATCACCGATTCTTCTAGTTCTGGGCCAAATGCAATTATTGTTGTAGACCTGGCTTCTGGCAAAAGCTGGCGACGGCTGAACAATCACCCCTCCACCAAAGCCGAACCAAATTTTTTGCCCAGCGTCGAAGGACAACCGTTGATGATGCGATCGCCTAATCAACCACCCAGCTATATCAAAGTAGGTGCAGACGGGATTGCGATTAGTGCTGATGGCGATCGCTTATTTTACTGCCCTCTGGCAGGTCGCCGTTTATACAGTGTCAGCGTTGATGCTTTAGCAAACGAGCAATTAACAGAGTCGCAAGTAGCAGCAACCGTGGTGGATCTCGGCGATAAAAGTGGTGCTTCAGATGGACTGGAATCAGATGCTGAAAACCGCGTTTACCTGACGAACTACGAACACAATTCCATTCTTCGCCGCCTACCGGATGGAATGTATGAAACGCTCGTTCACGATCCTCGCGTTTTGTGGCCCGATACGCTTTCTGTAGCATCAGACGGCTATCTCTATTTCACTGCCAATCAACTGCATCGCCAAACAAATTTTCATGGCGGCAGAGATTTAAGAGAAAAGCCCTACAGTCTATTCCGAGTCCGCATTGATGGGAATCCGATCTTGCTCCGCTAAGAGCATTTAAACAACATATCTGAACCAGGAAGCAGCAAATATGACAGATACAACTGTGATGAAAGTAGATTCTACCAATTCCCCCAAAGGGGAAATGGGTCAAAAGTATCTCGCATCAGGCAAAACCATCTCGATGCGCCTTTGGGAAAACGAGCAACCCAACGAACCAAAGGAACCAACTGCGCGAGAATATGAGACGGTTGGTTATGTCATCAACGGTCGCGCTGAATTGCACCTGGAAGGTCAAAGTATTTTGTTAGAACCCGGTAATTCTTGGACTGTACCAAAAGGTGCATCCCACACCTATAAAATTCTGGAGCCTTTCACGGCAGTTGAGGCAACTTCTCCACCCGCCCAAGTTCACGGGCGCGACGAAGCTTAATCCGACATGAATTAAGCAAAAATACTTAAATACTGCTAATAAAAAAACCGTCTTTTTAATGAAGACGGTTTTTTTATTAACACAAACTTTTAAGAATGAACTTGATACAAAATAATTGGTAATTCGTCATTAAATAGGCACATAAATCAAGAATAAATTTACCGAAATAAACTTAAAACTGTCCTTCTCCAGGAAGAGGCAAGACCTTGATTTAAATAGTTTCCTATAGGAGTAGAGAGCATAAGTTTTGCAATTGAAATTTCGATATTTAGCAATTTGCTAAATATCAATTTGCACCATTTTTCTGTTGTTCTGATAGTAAAAAGAATTCGGAGTTTTTGAATGTTTTACCATAAAAAGCAACTTCAGTATTTCACTCCGCCACAAAACCCCGATCCGGTCTACGCCATGAAGATTCAGGAACTCATCGGCGGTACCTTTGGCGAGATGACTGTGATGATGCAGTACCTATTTCAGGGATGGAACTGTCGAGGGCCTGCTAAGTACCGCGATATGCTACTGGACATTGGTACCGAAGAAATCGGTCACGTTGAGATGCTTGCCACGATGATCGCCCATCTGCTGGACAAAGCGCCTCTAAAAGTCCAAGAGGAAGGTGCCGCAGATCGGCTAGTCGGCGCGGTTATGGGCGGTTCTAACGTGCGGAATGAGATTATGGCAGCAGCGATGAACCCGCAGCACGCCATTGTCTCCGGGTTGGGTGCGACGCCCTCTGACAGCGTTGGCTACCCTTGGAACGGTCGCTTTATCGTCGCCAGCGGTAATTTGTTAGCAGATTTCCGCTCTAATCTCCACGCCGAGTCGCAAGGTCGCTTGCAGGCGGTGCGAATGTATGAAATGTCAGACGACCCAGGCGTGAAAGATACCTTGAGTTTCATGATCGCCCGCGACACCATGCACCAAAACCAGTGGTTGGCAGCGATTGAGGATATCGTAGACTCCGGGCTGGACGACACTCCGGTTCCGAGTTCCTTCCCGCTGGAATTGGAGAAGCGGGAGTATGCCTATCAGTTCTGGAATCACTCTGACGGTACTGAAAGTGCTGAAGGACGTTGGGCAAAGGGCAAATCAATGGACGGCAAAGGCGAGTTTGAGTATGTAGAGAATCCACAACCGTTAGGGCCAGAACCGACACCTCCGCCGGCTGAACCAAAGTTGCACGGTACCCCAGGTTTTGAAAAGGCACGACACACCTAATAAATAACTGCTGAGAATTAGTTCGCCTGCGTGTTGGCTAATTCTCAAGCAAAACCTAATCGATGCCATTGCAGCAAGGTATCAACACACCTGTATTTTTGCAGGTGTGTAACGCGATCGCTCTCTACGCCACCCTACTTGATGGAGAGCGATCGCTTCCTACTTTTTTTCGCTCAAGCGATCGCTCTGTACGCCACCATATCTAAAAGCTGTACGCAGTGTTTGACAGGCTTACCTTCTGCTCTGGGAAAGTCGTCCGGGTTTTCACTCTTTCGCTGTCCTGGTGCCGGATTATCTTTTCCAGTTTCAGGTCGCCATATTTAGCATAGAGCTGTTCGATCTCTTCATTCATCTGGTCACACTCAGTTTGGAGCCGCTGATTTTGATGGCGTAGCTGTTGAATCGCTTCCTTATGTTCTTGACAAGCTATTAGGTAAGTTTGGCGAGAGTTCGCCAGTTCATCCTGTAGCCGTTGATTTTCCTGTTTTAGCTGCTCTAATTCCTTGGATTCAACCAAGATTTTCAAATGAACTTCTTTGGGAGCGCTTTGTTGAGTGCAAATACTTTGATTCTTTTCAAGCTCTAGCCGAGAATTTCCCAGTTCATCTTGTAACCGCTGATTTTCCTGTCTCAGCTGCTCTAATTCTGTTAAATGAACCTCTTTGGCAGCACTTTGTTGAGTGCAAATACTTTGATTCTTCTCAAGCTCTAGGCGAGAGTTTGTTAGTTCGTCCTGTAACCGCTGAATTTCCTGTTTCAGATGGTGTACTTCCTGAGATTCACCAGGCAAATTTAAATGGACTTCTTGTATATAACTTTGCTGGCTGGAAGGACTATCATTTTTCGCAGTTTGTAGCAATTGCAACCCTATTTCTCTGAGTCGCATCAACGTTAAATCTTTGCTAAGCCCGATGTAACAGTGATATAGTTCGCCATTTACTTTCTTGTAGGCGTACCAAAAATCTCCATCGGTTTTAGTTTCTTTGCTAGCGATGAAATCAGATGTACGTTGATCGACTGGCTCAAATTTAAATGACTTAGAACTTGGTAAATTTAGCCATTGGAACCATTGCTCAGAATCAAGATGAATGTCTTCGAGTCGTTCACCCCGTCGTGGATCTTCTACCCAAAATTCTAATGTTGCCCTCTCGGTGAATGACCAAACCTTTGGTGTTTTAGCCGCCATGATTAAGTTACACAGATAAATTATTCGCAAAAGTAACAAGTTTCAGCATTTTCCCTGGTATCCCATGTAACTTTTCTTCTATTAGAGGTTAAAATTTTACGGTATCGCTGTTCCGATAAACGTATTGTTACTGAACCTCTTCAATGCACCCTACTTGTTTTCTAAGTAAATATACAAGGAATTTTCACTGATGAAGATTTTTTAATATTAAGTTTATACAATCTTTAAAATAGTCAGGAGTATTCTTGACACAATCTTCATAATTAGGAGCAGGCTGTAAGTTACTAACGGCAAGCTGCTGGATCTAGACTTGCTAGTATGCAAGCCCAAAAAAGAATCCCTCTTTTGGAGAAGAGAGGTGAAACGGCTGACTAACAAATTCCCTATGGGTTGGGTTGAGGTGCGTGTAACCCAAATGCAGCAAACGTTTGCTTTGTTTTTGCTCTCACACAGAGCCGACCTACGGCTGCTAGGCTGTCTCATAAGCACTTGATACAAGTACAAGCGTGGGATGAAAGCTGGACTTCCTAAAAGAATTCCGTGGGATTTTTATTCGGAAAAGTTGCACATCGCGTTAGTTTAATTAAAAAATGTAGCTGAATCTCTAGATTAGATGTTTTGGCATTTTCTGCTGGATTAAAAATTACCAAATCTCAGCTTTTTTTGCCTCGAAGGGGACTCTCTATCCCTAAAAATTAATTCAACTACTTAAATAATTTAAATTTCAGCCTAAAGATAGGTGAAGAAAAACCTTATGAGCTACAACTGTGAAAAGAGTTCTGAAAAATCGACCACAACTCGATCCCAGCTCCTTCTCTAGAGTGAGACTCGATGGTAATGCTCCCCCCATGAAAGAGGAAGATAAAACTAAAAGTGAACTCATCGCTGAATTAGTAGCACTCCGCCAACGAGTTGCGGAGTTAGAGAAACGAGAAAATCAATATCAGCACTCAGAGAAGGCTTTGCGGTTAAACGAAGAGCGCTTCCTGATGTTGCTGGAAAACATGAAAGACTATGCAATTTTTTTCCTCGATCCCGACGGACGTGTTATTAAGTGGGGAGCAGGGGCAGAAAGCATTTTAGGCTATCAGGAAGCAGAGATTTTGGGCAAATCTGGCTCCATAATTTTTACACCTGAAGATCGCGATCGCGGCGATGACCACAAAGAATTGCAAAAGGCATTAACAGAAGGTCGGGCTGAGAACGAACGCTGGCACGTCCGTAAAGATGGCAGCCGTTTCTGGGGCAGTGGCATTGTCACGTCTTTACGCGATGAGAGCGGACAGGTGCAAGGGTTGGCTAAAATCATGCGCGACTTCACGGATCGCAAGCAAGCTGAAGAGGAACGGACTCGGTTACTTGCCCGCGCACAGGAGGCACGCACCCAGGCTGAATCAGCCAACCGGATGAAAGACGAGTTCCTGGCGACTCTTTCTCACGAACTGCGATCGCCCCTCAATGCGATGCTGGGGTGGACGAGTCTTCTCCGTACCCGAAAATTTGACGCGGCGACGACCGCTCGTGCTATCGAAACGATTGAGCGAAATGCCAAGGCGCAAGCACGCTTGATTGAGGATCTTCTGGATGTTTCGCGGATTATTCGAGGTCAACTCCGCCTCACAGTTCGCCCACTGGAACTGATTCCAGTCATTGAGTCAGCCATTAATACGGTACGTCCAGCAGCAGATGCCAAGAATATTCAAGTTCATCTGCTGCTGGATACTTTTGTGGGTTCAATTTCAGGAGATCCAGACCGCTTGCAGCAAATAATCTGGAATCTGCTCACCAACGCGATTAAGTTCACGCCCGAAGGCGGACGAGTTCAAGTTTACCTTCAAGGCGATCGCTCTCACGTCGAAATTTTAGTCAGCGATACGGGTGAGGGTATCAGCGCAGAGTTTCTGCCTTACGTCTTCGACCGCTTTCGCCAAGCTGATAACTCTATCACTAGGTCTTATACAGGATTAGGGCTGGGATTGGCAATTGTCCGCCACTTGGTGGAACTACACGGAGGAACCGTGCGTGCTGAGAGTCCCGGAGAGGGGCAAGGGTCAACATTTATCGTGAAGTTGCCGCTTCTCAACAGTGCTGGGGTGAAAAAGAGGGCTGAGGAAGCGCAATCTTTATGCCGTTCTCAATCTTCAGCACCCAATCCTCAAGAAAGTCCTCGTCCCACCCTTTGGGAAAGCCCTCTTGATGGCTTGCAGATCCTTGTTGTTGATGATGAAGCTGATGCCCGTGAGTTGCTGAAGAGCATTCTAGAACAGTATGGAGCAGAAGCGATCGCTGCCGCCTCAGCCGAGGAAGCGATCGCAACTATCCAACAGTCAAAGCCAGATTTACTCATCAGCGACATTGGGATGCCAAATGAGGACGGCTACAGTCTAATTCGCCGGGTGAGGGCGCTAGAGGCGGAAAAAGGACAAATTCCATCTGTAGCGTTGACGGCTTATGTTAGAGCAGACGACCAAAAAGCAGCCCTTTCGGCAGGTTTTCAATCCCATGTCGCTAAACCCATTGACCCTACTGAGTTAATTGCAGTCGTCGCCTCCCTTGTCGGACGGACTGGAAATGTCTAATTTCATCGCCAGCAACAAAATTTTTAAATACCCAAAATCCCAAAACCGGGCGTAAGCGTATGGTATGGGATAGGAGCAAAGACGGTATACCATCACGGATGCGACTTCGGATATAAGCAAGGAGAGGGACGTAAATTTATCCTAAATTTTGCTTTCTTTAAAATGGTTCAGCCATTAGGAGAAACTTTTAAATGAAAGAAAATAGGATTACTCGAAAGCATCTGGTTTATAGTCTGCTAACGGGTCTGCTGATCGGCGCGATCGCTGGCACACCGATCGGCTGGTTTACTCATCGCGCCTATGCTGAGCAACGTTTGGCTAAGAATTTAATTTGCCGAGAGCAACATCGAAATGAGCCTGTAGCGGTTGTGGAATCTATCTGCGGCTCAAGATTCTAAAGTTTTCTAATAATTGTCTTCGTGGGTGCGATCGCGCCCTTTTTTATTGCATCTAAAAGGATGCGATCGCCGTACAGGTAATTTTGCCAGATTTGGATTTTTGGGAAGGATGCGATCGCCTACAATAATCAGTTAACAGATTTATAGCGGTTCTCGGTTATGTGAGGTACATTCTCAAAACTGGAAAGCTTGATAATAGTGAATTTTTGCGTACCTCACTCCTGTAAAAAACGCTATACCTAAAGTTAATTATTATTAACCCCCCTTTTTAAGGGGGGCAGGGGGGATCAAATCTATATGGCTAGCGAGCAAAACCTCAATAAAACAGATTTTCATCTACCCTACAATCCACAACTTGTACCACGAGCAAAAGAACTCCGCCAAAACATGACGCAAGCCGAGAAAAAACTTTGGTACGGCTACTTGAAAACTTTTAAGTTTCGGGTTTTGAGGCAGAGACCAATTGGTAACTTTATTGTTGATTTTTACTGTGCTGAGTTGAAGTTAGTTATAGAAGTTGATGGAAATAGTCATTTTACAGAGGAAGGGCAAAATTATGACATGGAAAGAACACAAGTATTAGAAGGCTATGGGCTGAAAGTGATGAGATTTAATAATAGTGAAGTGCTGAGTAATTTGGAAGGTGTCTGTGGGCAGATAGAGGGGTTGATCCCCCCAACCCCCCTTAATAAGGGGGCTTAAGAGTCTAAGGAGTTGAGAGATCGAGCAATATTTTAGTAATCATACTTATTAATGTTGACTTATAAGCAAGCGCCAAGGGAATCTCTCAAAATAGCGATTGCATCTGGGATTAGCCTATTTGAAGAGAATGCAATTGCTTGAAACAGCTAACCTATACCAGATTCTCTAGATTGTAGTTTTCAAGTTCTATTCATTGCCAATTGCCCGAAGTAATGAACGAAAGTGAAAGTCTCAATCAATGTGTAATATAGCAATTCGTGTCTAAGTTGTAAAATTCTCTTTTTTCTTTCTGGCTTGCCCTGGGACGTCTGGAGTGGTTCGTTTTTGAACGAATCAAATAGGATTGCTATAATTAAACTATTACAGCTATATTGTTTTTTGGAGAATATTTAATGCAAGGTAGTAATAAAAATCACCCCCTAAGCGAAACTTATTTGAGGCAAGAACGTGAAAGAACCAATGTAAGCATTGAGATTGACGGGTATCCTAAAGATTCATGGGAAGCTCTAAAGTCTGTAGTTCTTCAAAGCTCTCCTTCTAACAATACAATATTTGAAGTTTTAGATAATAATAAGCAAGTAATAAAAGAATTTCCAAGCGCTCAAGCAGCCAGAGAATGGTTAAGTCAAAATAGATACATCAAAATAGATACATTTTAAAGTAGTGTATTAAGGTAGGAGGATGTTTGAAAAGTGCTTTTTTAGCGTTATCAGGTTAAATATCCTCTAAATCCCCTTTTTAGGGGGTATTTTAAATGTTTTACCCCTTTTTAAGGGGACTAGGATAGATATTTTTTCAAACATACTCTAACAATGGATACTTGCGAGAAATTGTTTTCAAGTATTGGGGTAATTTTTAGTTAAAGATTTAACATTTTTTACTAAGCTAAAACATCATAATTTACTGGCTTAACCAAGTTACCTAAGCAGTTTTTTATCGCCTCTTCCTCAAGCTTACCTTTTGCTCTAATTAATTGTTGCCAAGATGTCTACGATACTAACAAAGTGCGATCGCATTCTCCCCTTCACCACTGCAATGCGATCGCCTAATCTTCTTCTGAGTGCGATCGCTACGTTATCAACGAGTTAGGCAAATCGTCCAAACTCTTGTTAACTTTCGCCTTCTGGTTAAAACTAGCCCAGTATCGAAGAGCAACTGACCGCTTCAGTCTCCGATGTTTGGGTTCCAAGCTTCCGTACCAATCAGCAGCAAATCTTCCAGCGTCAGAGTACGATTCTCAGTTGGGTGTTCGGGTTTAAGAACGTCTAAGAGTATCCACAAAATATCAGGTGCTGGTTTATTCAGGTTTCCATTCTCGATTCTCGAAATGGCTGCAATGCTCACCCCAAGAACCTTAGGCAATGGCTCTCCCAACCCTTCATAGAAGCGAGCCTCATACTCCTTCGTCTGTTCGCTCAACTTGTGGACACTCAAGCCTTTCGCTTCCCGACAGGCTCGTAAGAAGTTGCCCATCTGCCGCAGCCCTTCATCCGTAAACCTTCGTCTCAACGACTCTCTCTTCCTTCTTACAGGTAAAACCGCTAGTAATCGCCTGTACTGCCTAAAACTAAGCTATCATGCCCTACTTTGCGACTATTAGTTTCAAGTTAGTAACTTGAATCGCTTTATGTTACAATATATAAGAAAGGTTAACCTTTTAACCTTCCAGTAATCCCCCAACAAAGTCATATTTCCAGCTCATAGCTGCCGGAAATTAAGCTGGATGAGTGCTGTTTGTGCGAACGACAAGGTTCGCACGCCTGTACCCATCTACCCAATCAAATATCTATGAACAAATCCAAAGCGACAGAAGCACTGCGGGTAGCGCCGGGAATTGCTGCTATCAAAGCAGCACTGAACCAAAGCGGCGATCGCATCTGCTTTCCTCCATAAACAGCCTATCTGGACTGTCTGGGTTACAGATAAAACAGATAAACACCAATATTAGCTGGCATTTCAGCGCACTCCCATTAACAGATGCGGACTGCACTCGCAAAAGAACGATAGCGATCGCCACACCCTCATCGCCATCATTCAAAGCATATTCATCAAAAAAACCCTAGGTATCATCGGGAAAGTTTTATGACCTACTTTAACCAGCTTCACCCTTGGTGCCTAATGCGTCGCGTACCCAAGTTGCAATCCTCGGTTGTTGCTCGTTTTCGCCGCCGCTGTGACGCAGAAGCCCATCAGCGAGTTCTCCAACGCCTGGGTCCAAGCGAAAGCTACAACATCGTTTTCGACGTGGCAGCAAAAGCTGCCGAAGTTACGACCTAAATAAAATCACCTTAAAAAAACTCTCATCATCACTTCAGTTGATGTAAGAGTTTTATTTTGCTAACAGGATAGAACGCCAGCGTTCTATCCTGTTTTTTCATTAGAGGATTAGCCAACCATCACCGAAGCAGAGTCGCGGCGGACAATTCACTTGATAATTCACTTGATAGAGTTCACGCAACACTCCTAGATACACTAGATACATTGGACGTTAATTTCGACAGAGCTGGATGCTTGAACCCTACAGCCTGCTCAACAACATCAGCAGCTCGCTTCACGCCGCCTGATTGACGGATAGCCTGTTGGAGCCGAAATGCATTATTTGAGTAAGAATCCTCCGTAAGCACTCGTTGAATCGCGCCTCGCAACTTAGAAATGCTCAGACCGTCTGAAGGAACCACCTCACCCGTACCTGTCCATTGGATTCGCGCTCCAGTCCCCGGTTGTTCATAGGTGATGGGGATAGCAACCAGAGGAACCCCGTGGCTGAGCGAATCGAGTACTGTGTTCAGTCCCCCGTGCGTGATGGTTAACCTTGCTTTAGAAATCAATTCCATCTGAGGGGCATACTCTACAACCAGCGGCGAACCGGGCATCCTTTCAACCGCTTCTACATTCATCCCACCTCCATAAGAGAGAACCAGTTGAACATCCAGTCCAACGCAGGCTTCTGCAATGCAGGAGAAAATTTCCTGTTTGGTACTCTGCACAGTCCCCAGCGAAGCGTAAATTAGGGGCTGTCCGGTCAACCGTTCATAGGGAAAGGGAATTGTTCGCGGTGACGCATTACGGAATGGCCCAGTGTAATAGAAGTTTTCTGGCAGGTTGGCGCAGGGAAAATCAAAAGCAGCAGGCTGTTGACTGATGTGGGCAAGTCGAGAACAGGAGAGACTGAAGCCTTGTTTCAGGGGCAACTTCCACGCTGCGCGATACTCATTTAGAGCTTTCTGAATCGGCTCGCTATTGCGATCTAATAGGTAATAAGCAGCTAGATTGCGAAGACGCGCCCACCAGGTATTCTGGTAGCTCCAGCCCATAAAAAAGGGGGGAACATCTGCCTGTCGGCGGATAGCTTGGGCGCAGCACACAGTAATAAAAGGGATATTGAGGGATTCAGCTACAACTTCACCGGCTGGTTCAAGCTGATCCACCAGCAGTGCTTCAATCCCCGCCGCTTGAATGGCATCGGGGGCATCTCGGCAGAACATTTCAGTCACCTGTTGGCACAAGGTGACTGAATAACGGAGCGACTCTAAGCGGCTCAATTGAGCGAGTTGCGCGAAGGACTCGGCAAGAAATCCAGGTCGATAAATCCCCTGCCCAATCGGATAAAAGTTTAGCCCTTCTGAGCGTACAGATGCCTCTAGATCCGGTATTTGCAGGAAAGTGACGCGATGACCGCGTTGTTGCAATTCTCGTCCCAACGCTGCCAAGGGGTTCAAATGACCTGAAAAAGGCGGGCAAATTACACCAAAGTGAGTCATGGGTCGGCTTAGATAGAGTTTTAACAATGAAGCGGTCTATTTAAAGCTCCTGCAAGCACGCCACGCCTAAGGCTCAGACCCTATCCTCATAAAGCGGAGGTAATCTTACTTATTAGCAAGCAATCCTGCTTCTTTTTAGGAAACCCACGGTATGAACGCACTTCTTTTAAGCCTTGTAAGCAAAGACAAGTTCCTGATATCTCTACTGAGGGTTTTGGTTTTAGGTCAGCGTTATCCAGTCAGGGAAAAATACAAAAAGTAATCAACATAAGTAAGCCTCAAGAGCAACCAGTCGGTTAACTGATGATGCTACTTAGGAGATTAAAATCATAAGACTGGGAGCTTCTAAACCAAAATCAATAACAGGAGCGCAGAACCGGATAAAATAGACCTATTGGTTTCGGGTATTAAAAAATTCAGAGAAATAATCCGTTGTTAGCCTGTTAGGAACTAAAGTACCTGCTACTAATTCACTTCTACTTCTAGCTAAAGAATGGTAGTCCTGTTAAGTTAAATTGTAACTTTAAACACCAAAATTATTTGTAAACAAAAATTTACTCAAACTTGTGTAATGTCGGCTTAAGAGGAAGGAATCTGCTCAATATGAATGGCGGCTTGCAAAGTTAACTTACCTGCCACTACATCAATGTGCTGAAATTGCCGTGACATCCCTTTTTTGTCAAAGTCACGCAGGCTTAAAACTTCGCTTACTTGTGCGACCAAAACATCTGTTAGTTGTGGTGGGAGTTCCTTCCCCTCTAAATAATTCACATCTTGGAGGACAATTTCTTGCCCATCAGCTCCAATAAGAGGTGTAGCTGTGAAGGCAAGTTGCTGAACTTGTCCAGTTTTATCCAGAATTAGCTCGGACTTCAAAGCTATATTGCCGTCTGCTAGTAGAGAAAAGTTTACTTTTCGGATATGAATTGATAGTTTTCTATTCTCAATAAAAATTTTGCTTTGGTGCAGATGTTTCTGAAAAGATTCAGAATTGAAGGCATGGGTAAGATTCTCTTCACTGATAACAACGCGAAGTGTTCCTTGGGAAGGCTTGGTTAATTTGATTTTGCCGATTAGGGCAAGGCGAGGTTTTACACTAATCCGATTAATTTCTATTTTTAATTCTTCCGAGGGCAAAAACTTTTGTATAATTAGACCATTGATATTAATAGCGATAAAATCAACTTCACCACGGGAAAGTTTGCTTAGATCCGTCTTGATCTGAACTTTTAATTCTTCTACTATTCCCAGTTGGCTTGCTAGCGCCATCTCTGCTAGCTTGTTAAGCGTTTGTTCTCCCAATCCAGCTTTATCTTGAGTCACGCTACTTCTCCTATTGCCCTATCACTGCTCAATCTAGGCAATTTGCTTAAAAGAGTGTATCTACCTGATGACAGAAGCAATGCTAGGGCTACAGTTTTAGCTATTGAATAAGCTGATAAAGTGGTGATGATGGGGTTATTTAAACCTTTCAGAAATTCATCTGAATTGTAGATTCTTAAAGCAGTACCATTTTAGAAATCAGGTCTTTTTGTGAACCTCCTGTGCTGTCAAAACCTGTGATGACAACAAGCGTGGAAAGCCCCCGATCTGCTGGAATGCGGAGCTTTCCACTGCTGACAAAATCATCCTGGGAAGGTACTTTGTCATCAACACGCGATCGCGATTGTGCTAATTGTGCTAAGAAACCTCCGCTTTTTTGAGTGTAAAAATATACACTCAGGCGGTTCAGCCTCCAGACAGACGAGAGACAGCGTTTGTCGCTTTAAAGTAGCGGAGGTAATTGATAGCTTTGCGAGGCATCGTGCGTTCGATGAAGGTGTTGCCGAAGGTACCGCGCCCATTTTTCCTGCTAGCTTTAGTGGTTGTTGTCATCAGCTTTTTGGCTTTTCAAATTGAGCTAGCGATTCCCGCAACACCTAGCCGCTACAACACCTTGACACCCCTCACGAAGCTTGCACCGCAGGAGATCGGTTCCTATGATGTGTTGGGATATGCGATCGCCAAAGACGAAGCCCAAAGTCTGCTGCAAACGGAGGAAGGGCGCAAGCAACTTTCACTGGAGAATGGGGCAGTTGCGGTTACTGAGGACTTAGTTAACCTGGGACGCAAAGCTTTTTACTCAGAAACTTTTAAAGATCAGGTATTTCAGACCGATGTTGTCGGGGCGCTGAATGGGCCAATCAACCTGGTAACGATGACGAAAGCCATCGCGCGGCTGGGAGGGAAACATACCACCAACCTCCAGATTCCCATCGATAAAGATGTCACCATCGGCGGCAGAACTTTTACCGCCGGAACCTTGCTGAACACCGGCATGGACGTGCCTGCTGGTTCAATTCTGCCCTTGGGAATGCGTACCAGCATTGAGAAGGGTAAGGTTCGAGTCGGCATCACCTGCGCCTTGTGTCATGCAGCAATCGATAGCAGAAGTGGGCGCGTTATCGAAGGTGCGCCGAACAACGATGTCGATCCCGGCTTAGTCTTGGCAATGGCTACGAACTCCGCCGCCATGTTTCGCCAGACGGGTGTGAATCCCACTAAACTTCCCTTAGGCGATCGCACTTACATCAACGCTGATGGGCAAATCGCCCGTCTCCCAGATGTTCAAGCCGTAGAAGATGCCGTCGATGCCGATTTGCTCAGTTGGCCTCCAGGGAACTTTGATTCTACCGGCAACATGGTCAACAATCCCTCCCAGAATCCTTCCTCCTATACCCACAAAGCTTGGCCCTACGGCTGGAGTGGAAACGCTGCCATTGGCTGGTTTCACGGACTGACTACCCTCAACAGCAACGTTCACGGCACCAATTCCGACGCGACAACCGGGGCTGATTCCAGCCAAGCGTTACTAAATATTGACAAAGAGACCTATTTGGGAATTATTTTTCAAAATTCAGCCAGTAAAGCTTTACGGTTGCCAGAAGGCGCAAAACCATCAGAATTCTTTGAAAAAATCGATCCCACACCAGGGCAACCGGCAATGAACCAGGTGATTAAGATGCCTGGATACCCGAAAGGTTCGCCTTTTATTTTGGATGGGTTGATGGCAAACTCACCCGGATTCCCGGTCGGCGAACAACTTAACGGAATGTCAGCTTTTCAGAATAGCTTGGCACCGCCACCCGCTCAAACTGCTAGTACAGACACCCTGAAGCGGGGTGTAGCCATCTTCTCAAAAGCTGGTTGCGTTGAGTGTCATAGGGGACGCTACTTCACCAACCATGAAGTAATTGCAGCAAATGAGATTGGAACTCAGCCCTCACGGGGTCCGGCGCAAGCACCCTTTGCCCGCATCTTGATAGAACCCCAAACTTATCCTAGTAACGTCCCAGTCCCCTTGCCGCCCGATCCGCCGGTGCTGTCAGTGCCGACTGATATCACGCCACAGCGATCGCTAGAATTAGCCTTTGCCATCAGCAACCCAGCCGGTGGTTACAAGGTACCTAGCTTAATTGGACTTGCCGTAACCGCACCTTATCTCCATGATGGCGGTGTGGCAGCTAGTTCCGAAGCACTGAAGCGAGATAAAGACGGCTTTAAAGTCGCCGATCCCAATCAACTAGGCATGGCAGGTACGTTGCTTAACAATATCCAGCCCGATCCCAGCGCAAGTTTGCGAGTGCTGCTGGATCGCAACCTGCGTGAAACAACGGTAGCCGTTAACCGGGCAAATTCTGACTTACAACAGTCGAATGTAGACGGCAGCGGACACGCTTATTGGGTAGACACCGAGGCAGGTTTCACTTCCCAAGATCAGACCGATATCATTCAATTCCTCCTCTCGTTGGATGATGACCCGGAAGTGCTGCCAGCAGTAGCCTCAAATTAGCGATCGCGTTTTTTCTTCGCCCCGATGCAGGGGGTTGAAGGAATCAAAGCAGAGAAAATCCCGCTTTAAAAAGGGGGACAAATACAACCAAAATCCAAAGGTAATACAACCATGACAGTGCAAGGCGTAATTTTAGATATCGATGGTACCCTGGTTCTGAGCAATGATGCCCATGCCCAAGCTTGGGTTGAGGGATTTGCAACGTATGGTTATGACGTACCCTTTGAGAAAGTTCGACCGCTGATTGGGATGGGTGGCGATCACGTCATCCCAGCAATGGTGCCGGAATTAAATGACGAAGACGGAGATGGGAAAGCCGTTTCTCAGAAGCGTCGAGAACTAATGGTCAACCGCTTTGCACCAACACTGTCTCCTACAGACGGCGCAAGAGACCTGATCTTGAAAATGCAGGAGGCTGGATTAAAGCTGATTATCGCTACCTCTGCATCAAGTCAAGAACTCTCCCCGTTGCTGAAAGCCGCACAAGTTGACGATCTACTGGATGAAGCGACAACTTCTAGCGATGCCGATGCCTCTAAACCAGCACCAGACATCGTGGAAGCAGCATTGAAGAAGATGCAAATGGAACCCAATCAAGTAGTGATGATTGCCGATACTCCCTACGATATTGAATCTGCAAATAAAGCTGGTGTGGGTGTAATTGCGGTGCGTTCTGGTGGCTTTGACGATAATCAACTCAAGGGTGCGATCGCTATCTACGATCACCCCGCCGATCTATTAGCCAATTATGACAATTCTCCCTTGATCTAAACACGGTAAGGTCTGTTTTTTTTCAACTCCCTACATTTAGTGAAAAGGCAGTAACGAATTCCGTTACTGCCTTTTTACTTGCTTTTTTACGATTGTGTGCAACTTCTAGTTGCTAACAGCTTTAGCTTACCAGCCGCTACTTTCCTGGTCTGCCGGATCGCCGTAAGGATCTTCGCTTGCGGGACGAACATCTCCGAACTGCCCTTGGTAATCTGCTGGATCGCCGTAGGGATCTTCGCTTGCAGGACGGACATCTCCAAACTGCCCTTGTCCGAACTGCCCTTGGTAGTCTGCCGGATCGCCGTAGGGATCTTCGCTGGCGGGACGAACATCGCCATACTGCCCATAATTTCCTGGATCGCCGTAGGGATCTTCGCTAGCGGGACGGACATCGCCATACTGCCCTTGGTAGCCAGGATCGCCAAAGGGATCTTCACTCGCGGGGCGGACATCGCCATACTGCCCATAATTTCCTGGATCGCCAAAGGGATCTTCACTCGCGGGGCGGACTTCCCGATCGTCGTAGTTGGTCGCGTCTTGGTCGTTACCAAGCAAGGCATCCTGCATCTTTCTGATAAACCCATCTACCATGATTTGTCTCCTTTTTCAATTGCTATGTGAAACGGCTATGTAGAGGGTACAGATTGATTCCTCATTGCCGTTGTGGATCTTGGCGTTTTTATGGCTGGTCGGGCGATCGCATATCTGCAACCCAGAGATAGCAGCGCTTACTGTGCGCTTACTGTGCAGGAATCGGGGCATTCGCTTCAGCCAATCCTCTCAGGTCGCGCCCTGTGGGTCTGTTGTTATAGCCCTGGAAGTCACGATACTGCCGTGCCTCCTCTTCCGAAACTTGAATTCCTCCGGGTGGCGGCGTTACCCAGTGAGGCCGATTTTGGGCATCCCGGTAGTAGACACGACCGTTCTTAGAAAGGTAGTATTTCCCCTGCGCCCCCTGCTGTTGCTTGTTCTTATTCTTGTTGTAAAGATAGTAAAGTGCCGCCGCTCCCGCCAAAGTGATTGCCACTTTCTGACCCGTTGATAATCCTTTCTTGGCTTGGGGTTGGTTGGTGGGGGGAGGATTTGTCACTGTTCCACCCCGCGTATCGTCAACAGGTGGCGGTGGAGTGTTAGTCTGCGACTCACCGCAAGCATTTAAAAACGGAACCATTAGTAACGCTGAAAGCAGCAGCGCCATTGGGCGTAAAAATCTTTGACGCTGTGGGGCTATTGTATTCATCAATTTCCTGTTCTCCCTCCGTTACAGGATGTCTTGTTATGACGCACTCATGAGGAAAACTTGCACTATTCCAAAAACACTTTTTTCTTCAATAAATTTCCAACAACAAGTTTAGAAATTGAGTATTTACCGCTGACCGACAACAGCACAAGTCAGTGTTTTTGTTTCCACCCAATCATGAGGCAAGTTAAGAATAATTCCCTACAGCTCTAGATAGAATTTTGAGAAAAGGCTTCATCCAAGAGGAATAGACCCGACAGCCATTTACCAACTCGGTCAGCTTCGGAAGAAAGGAGAAATACACAAAAATTAACCCTACGTATTGCTTATAAGCATTGCTTATAAAGATAGGGTTTGCCTGTTTTTATGGGCTTTCTAAAATTATTCTTTCTTAAGGTGATAATCGCTCAATTACCCAGTTGCCATCGTCACCACGTCGATAGTGCAAGCGATCGTGCAGCCGACTCGGACGCCCCTGCCAAAACTCAATTGTTGTAGGAATGACTCGAAAGCCTCCCCAATGGGGCGGTCGAGGAATTTCCCGATTTTCATATTGCTCTTTGAGTTCCTGCAAGCGTTGCTCAAGTACCTCGCGGTTTTCAATGACTTGGCTTTGCCGCGAAGCCCAAGCCCCCAATTGGCTTAAGAGCGGACGGCTGTGAAAATAAGCTTCTGATTCAGCATCTGAAACCTTCTCCACTTGCCCCTCAATCCGCACTTGGCGTTCCAGTTCCGCCCACCAGAAGACTAAGGACGCCCACGGATTGACGAGGAGTTGTTGTGCTTTTTGACTTTCGTAGTTCGTGTAGAATACGAAGCCTTGTTCGTCGAAGTCTTTGAGTAGAACCATTCTGGCGCTAGGTTTGCCATCAGCCCCAACAGTCGCAACAGTCATGGCATTGGGTTCGAGAAGCTCAGCTGCCCGTGCTTGGTCAAACCAAGTTTTAAATTGTTGAAAGGGATTGGGGTCGCTATCCGCTTTGCTCAGTCCAAATCGGGTGTAATTTTTACGCAGATCGGCTACGCTTGTATCCATCTTTATATTTTTTCAATCCCTAATTTAAGTATTTTAAAGTCTTGCTTGACCCCAGTTTTCATACATCCTACAAAAAAATTTATCGCTTGCGGCTATATTCATAGACTTTAGACTTTAGACTGGCTATGGGTTAGAGTGTAAAGTCTAGCCAGTCGTTCTACGAGTACCCAGGGAGCCACTGCTACAGGTTGTGAGTGCGATGCGCCGTTCAGCCAATCTTCAACGCCTGCTGATTCTCGGTTTGACCGGCCCGATTGTGGCTTTAAATATCTGGGTTCTGTCCCAGATATTTCGCTATTTTGAGCATTTAATTACCATCCTCACCATTTCGGCAATTCTGGCTTTTTTACTCAATTACCCGGTGCGGGTGTTAGAGCGGATTCGCTTCAAGCGGACACAGGCGGTAATTCTCGTTTTGGTGGTAACTTTAGCGGTGCTTGTCATTTTGGGCGTGACTCTTGTCCCGATATTGGTAGATCAAACGACTCAACTGTTCAAAAATATTCCAGATTGGTTAGAGGCAAGCAATCAAAATTTAGATCAGTTGGACGCCTGGACAAAAACTCGTCGTTTGCCTTTGGATCTCAAAGGGTTTAGCCGTCGCGTCAGTTTTCGGATCGAAAACCAAGCGCAGGCTCTAGCAAGTCAGGCGTTTGGCGTGGCGCTAGGGACGTTGACCGGATTAATCGATGTCGTGTTTGTGGTGGTGCTGGCGTTTTATATGTTGCTGTATGGCGATCGCTTGTGGAAGGGTTTGTTTAATCTCCTTCCGTCTCAGATCGGTCTGCCGTTGAGCGAATCCCTGCGGCTAAACTTTCAGAATTTTTTCATTACGCAAGTCCTCCTAGGACTGTTTATGATGGCAACGCTGACGCCAATCTTTTTGACTCTGAACCTGCCGTTTGCGCTCTTGTTTGGTTTGTTAATTGGGGTTGCCGAACTCATTCCCTTTATCGGTGCCACCTTGGGGATTGGGATGGTGACGCTTTTGGTGATGCTGCAAGATTTTTGGTTAGCCGTTTGGGTCGCGATCGCATCGATTTTCATGCAGCAGATCAAAGATAACGTCCTTGCTCCTAAGTTAATGGGCGATTTCACCGGACTTAATCCAATCTGGATCTTTATCGCTTTATTGATCGGAGGTCAGATAGCTGGACTGTTGGGAGTTCTCGTGTCCGTGCCCCTCGCGGGTACGATTAAGGACACTATCGATACCCTCCGCCTTTTGCGTCAGCCTTCAGTTGTGACGACAGAGACGGTTTCCCGAAACCCTAATGGCAGCTGAAGGATTATCAGAATAAATACCGCCCTAAAAGCTATACCTACTACAAACCAAGCGAGGATGCGCTGGCACACTCAAAAAAGATTCTGCACGATCCCCAATATTGGTTTGTCTGTGTCATTTCAAGACTTTTATTTCTGTTCTCTGAAGAGAAATCGGCTTCTACTTATCATACGAAATAAGCGCGATCGCTCTTGCACTCAGACAACATTAACAGGTACCCCTTTTGGGTTCAAGATTTTCTCAAAACTGGCGAGTGTATGCACTTGGCGTAGACGTAGAGTAGGATAGGTGAGACTCAAATCCTTCTCATCCTTAAATAGCGAATTCATCTCTTTCTTCCTTGTAAAATTGGCAAGGGATCTGCATTGTTTAGGAGTTAATTGATGCGACAGATTAATTTTTTGCTGATCTTCGCGGTGTTACTAGCGCTAGTTTTATTCAGCTTAGAAAATACCGAACCTGCCGCCATTCAAATTGTTCAAGGTGTCGAAGTGCAAGCGCCCTTGTGTATTGAACTGATTCTGGCGATGGGTCTTGGAGCTGTCTTGGCGTGGATTTTTAGTATCTGGGCGCGGTTGCTGCGAAGTCTAGAATCTGGAAAACAATTGCGTCAGATGCGTGCCAAAGACGAGCGCATCCAAGAATTAGAGGAAAATATTGAACACTACAAGGCAGAAATTGAAGAGAGACAAAGTCTGCCCTTAAACGCGACCCTCCAGACTGAAAACACAGAGGTAGTTGGAGGGAAGCTAGCAAGTCTCGCGGCAGCAAAAGAACAGGAATCCCTTGCCTAATCAATTTAGCTTCATTTGAGCTTGAGTTTATGCCGATGACCATTGGCCCAGCCCAGGAAGCGATCGCCCTTTTAATCGATTTGGCTCAGCGGGGAGAAATCGACCCTTGGGATGTCCAAGTGATTGAGGCGATCGATCGATGTTTATTGGAATTGGAGAAAGCTGGGGAGAAGCTCTCTGGCACATTTGAAGTAGAGCTGTCCCAATCCGGGCAGGCGTTTCTGTATGCGTCCATGCTGGTATTGCTCAAGGCGGATACCCTGTTTTCGCAATCGCTCCCAGACAATCTCGAACCCACTGAGGACGAGCTGGACGACACCGCCGCCGATCCCAGACAATTGCCAACGCGGTTGGAGCGCCATTTGCGACGCCGAGGGACAGCAATGCCTCCCCAAACTCGTCGTGTAACCCTACACGAATTAATCGAACAGCTACAGCAAATAGCCACGGTACTGGAAGAAAAACCTGCTGGCCCAAACGCGATTAAAGACCCAAGTTACCGTTCCCAGTCTCGTTCCCAAACCGCCCGCGCGATCGCTGCCCTCGCTCACCAAGAAAATCTGACCGAAACCGCAGCTCACCTAGATCGGTTTTTGAGCAGTCATTGGCCCCAAATGTCCCCCGGTCAGGATTGGCTGGAATTAGACCAGCTGTTAGAGTTATGGGCAGGGGTAAAACAACGGTCAGCACCGTTAAACGCGCATCAATTGCCTGAAGAGGTGGAGACTGCGCCGAAACACAATGACCGAGTGGGAGTTTTTTGGGCGCTGTTACTCCTGTCTGCTCAGTCTAAGGTAGAGTTAGCCCAAGAGGAGTTCTACCAAGACCTAAAAATCCGAACGCTGTAGCGATGATTCTGTACTGTAACAGGGGCGCATTCAGTTCCTGCCGGTATGTTGATTAAACGCTAGGGTGAGAAACATCTAGAATATCGACAAGGTCAATCGACTAAAATATTTGACCAGCCATCCCTTGCCTCCAGTGAAGGGATGGGATACAGCTAAATTGCACGAAAACAAAGTGGCCTAGGTTGAGGAAAAAATATTCATGAAAGCCATGATTCTGGCGGCTGGTAAAGGTACCCGCGTTCGTCCGATTACCTACACCATTCCCAAACCTTTAATTCCCATTCTGCAAAAACCAGTGATGGAGTTCTTGGTGGAACTACTCAGGCAGCATGGGTTTGACCAGATCATGGTCAATGTCAGCCACCTGGCTAACGAAATTGAAAGCTATTTCCGGGATGGTCAGCGTTTTGGGGTGCAAATTGGCTATTCCTTTGAAGGACGGATTGAAGAAAATGGCGACTTGATCGGCGAAGCGGTCGGTTCTGCTGGCGGGATGCGTCGCATCCAAGATTTTTCTCCGTTTTTTGATGACACCTTTGTGGTGCTGTGCGGAGATGCGTTGATCGATTTGGATCTGACCGCAGCGGTGAAGTGGCACAAAGAAAAAGGCTCGATCGCGACGATTGTGATGAAATCAGTGCCACAGAATGAGGTTTCCAGTTATGGAGTCGTCGTCACCGATGAAGAGGGACGAATTAAAGCCTTCCAAGAAAAACCATCAGTGGAGGAAGCGCTCAGTACCAATATCAATACCGGGATTTATATTTTCGAGCCAGAAATCTTAAATTACATCCCTTCTGGCGAGGAGTACGATATCGGGGGTCAGTTATTCCCCAAACTGGTAGAAATGGGTGCGCCTTTCTACGGAATCCCGATGGACTTCCAGTGGGTGGATATTGGCAAAGTGCCAGACTACTGGCAGGCAATTCGCAGCGTGTTACTGGGAGAAGTCAAAAATGTGGCAATTCCCGGACAGAAAGTGGCTCCCGGTATTTATACCGGATTAAATGTAGCGGTGAACTGGGACAAGGTTGACATCACAGGCCCAGTCTACATTGGTGCCATGACACGCATTGAAGATGGAGCCAAGATTGTCGGTCCCACCTACATCGGACCCAATTGCTGGGTGTGCAGCGGTGCCAAGGTGGAAAATAGCGTGATTTTTGAATACTCCCGCCTAGGCCCAGGAGTGCGCTTAGTCGATAAGCTGGTGTTCGGACGTTACTGCGTGGATAAGACAGGTGCCACGATTGATGTCCAAGCAGCAGCCCTCGATTGGCTGATTAACGATGCTCGTCAAGTTCTGCCCTCTAATCCGCCAGCAGAACGGCAAGCGATCGCCGATCTGCTGGGGATGGAAGCGATTTAAATCATCGGTCAGCGATCATTGGGAAATGGGTAGTGGGTCACAAGTGGATTCTCTACCCATTTCTCATTACTCATCAGGACGACAGATAAGTGTACCGACTGAGACTCTGCTCGTAGTTTTGCAGCAATCGCTGGGATTCCTGAATGGTAATGCGCTTATCCATAAGCGCTTGTTCGCATAGCCGACGAATCTGCTCAATCAGATCCTCAGAATCGTACTGTACGTAACCCAAGACTTCCTTCATGGTGTCACCTTTGACGACATGTTCAATCCTGTAAGCCTTGGGCGTCAAATGAATGTGAATCGTGTTGGTATCGCCAAACAAGTTGTGCAGATTGCCCATAATTTCCTGGTAAGCTCCATTCAAGAACATCCCCAGGTAGTAGGGTTCGTCAGGCTTCAGCGTATGCAGTTCTAAAACCGACTTGACATCTCTGAGGTCGATAAACCGATCGATTTTGCCATCGCTGTCGCAGGTGAGGTCTGCCAAAATTCCCCGCCGTGTTGGTTCCTCATCCAGGCGATGAATCGGCATGATGGGAAACAGCTGGTCAATTGCCCAACAATCCGGCGCTGATTGGAAGACAGACAGGTTGATATAGTAGATGGAAGCCATAATTTTTTCTAGGTCTTCCAGTTCGTCGGGAACGTATTCCTGCTTCCTGGTAATCGCTAGAATTTTTTCACAACAAGCCCAGTAAAGACGCTCGGCTCTGGCTCGTTCGGTGAGGCGCAAAATCCCCAAATTAAATCGGCTGATGGCTTCTTCTTTGAATTGAGCGGCGTCGTGGTATAGCTCTTGGAAATTCTCCTCGTTAATCGATTGGTAGGTCTCCCACAGGTAATTAATAATCGGAGATTCGCCCTCTTTTGGGGGTTCGGGTGCCCCAGATGGGACATCGCTGGTGCCGAGAACATCAAAAATCAGCACCGACTGATGGGAAGCGATCGCTCTCCCACTCTCGCTAATCAGCGTGGGAACGGGTAACTGGTGTTCGGCACAAGCTTCTTTCAACTCTGCCACGATATCGTTGGCATAGTTCTGCATATTGTAATTTTTGGAAGCGTAGAAATTGGTTTGAGAGCCGTCGTAATCCACGCCCAAACCGCCGCCGACATCGAGATATTTCATGTCAGCCCCCAGCTTGGCTAACTCGACGTAAATCCGGCTAGCTTCTTGGATGGCATCTTTAATGACATTAATTGCGGAAATCTGAGAGCCAATGTGGAAGTGCAGCAATTGCAGCGAATCCAGCAAGTCAGCGTCTCGTAATTCGTTGACCGCGTGAATGATTTCGGGAATGGTCAAACCAAATTTAGCGCGATCGCCCGTAGATCCTCCCCAGCGTCCCACGCCTTGGGTACTCAGCTTCGCCCGGATGCCCAAAATTGGCTTAATGCCCAACTGACGGCTGGCTTCAATACACAGCTGTACTTCTTCAACCTGCTCTAAAACGATCAGCGGCGTTTGCCCCAGTCGAGACGCTAACATCGCCGTTTCGATGTATTCTCGGTCTTTATAGCCATTGCAGATGAGTAATGCCCCAGGCGTATCCAACATTGCCAAAGCAATCATCATCTCTGGCTTCGAGCCAGCTTCCAAGCCAAACTGATGGGGTTTACCAAACCGCACCAAATCTTCAACCAAGTGTCGCTGCTGGTTGCACTTGACCGGAAAGACACCTTTGTAAGTACCGGAATAGTTGTAACGCGCGATCGCTTTCGCAAAACAAGCATTTAATCGCTCAATCCGGTCTTCTAAAATATCTGAAAAGCGAATTAGCAGTGGTAGCCCCAGATTGCGCTGCTTCAGGGCGTTGACCAGTTCAAATAAATCTAAAGACCCACCGCGCTCTCCCTTGGGAGAAACTGTAACGTGACCGGCTGCATTAATCGAAAAGTACGGTTGACCCCAACCTTCAATCCGATAAAGGTTCTCACTGTTTTCTATTGACCAGGATTGGGGCAAGCTTTCACGGCTTAGCCGAGTCAAAGCCATATCATGTTTTTCCCGTCCTGCATTTCTCCGGGCAAGGGCACCGGAGGTGCCACGGCGATTCGATGAACTCTGTGCCACAATTTCTTCTTCTGATGGCTCTTCTTCAATTGCAGGCGTAAACTGCTCGCCCATTTTTTTATCTATCCTCCCTGTGCCCTGTCGAGTAGCTAGTCTATCGCATTCATTTATCATAGGCAGGTGTCTTCTGTTGAATCAGTACCTGCGGTTGGATGTCTGCTTAATTCCCATTGTTACCAAAATTTGTACTTGGGGATTGGGGATAAGTAATTCTCTGCTTTGAGAACTCTGAAATCTTCAAAATCTCTGGTTCTTGGCTGCTACAATCATCTCTTTGTCCGGGGTACTATATTTTCTTTTTTTGGAAGATCGCAGGCAATTTTTGCTAAAATCTGCCTCTAGTGAGTTATACCGAGTTTTTCAAAATTTGATAAAACTTTGATATAAATTACCCAATATCAATCAGCCGTGCTAGTTGAGGGCGTTCAATGCTCAATCAGCCCGATAAGCCTCCTATACAGCGCTTTAGCCTTGTTTTCCTGTACCAGATGGTTCAGAAGTACCCACTCGCCTTTTGGGGCGGTTTGTGGGCGTCCATGATTACCATCGCAGCAGTAGCAGCGCTAGGTCTATTTAGTACAGGCCCCATCGAGCAGGAGGAATCTAAATCTGTTGAACCGATGCCTGCCGAAACGACGGTTCCAGAACCAGAGACATCACTACTGCCAAGCTTCACAACCAGTCAGCCATCTGGAACCCCGTTGCCAGGTTTTACAGCGGTGCCGGAAGTTCCGGAAGCTCGAAAGCAACAGGAAGTGCCACGGTGGTTGTATGGTGCGATCGCCTTGGGCTTTGTCACTGGAACGCTGTTGATAGCGCTAAACCTGAGTCGTTCACCGCAGCGTAAATCTCTCAAACGGTCAAAGCCGACTGCAAGCGTCCGCAAAAAACAACGCCGCCCGACTCAAAAGCAAAAGCGTCGTCCCATGCCGCCACAACCGGCAGAAGGCTTCTCTAAACCTCAAGAAGTGCCCCTAATGATGACAAATTATGGGATGACTGAGGTAACGGTGGTGCCTCCAGAAGAAAATCATCCTCTGGATTGGGGCGAGGATAGTCTGGCAGAAATTATGGATCTGCGAAAGCGACAGTCTCTTTCTGCGTTGCTCAAAAAGTAATTAGTATAAAAGTTTTGAGTTTTGAGTTAGAAAAAAATCCTTAATTCAAAACTCAATTTTTTTTACTAATAACTAAAATTCAACGTGCAAGTAAATGTTTTTTCGGGAATTACTTTTGACTTGTCGAAAGTAGCGATCGCCAGTCTTTAATTGCTTTTTCTGTCCAGAGCCAGTTTTTACTTAGGGCCTCCGGTTGGAAGTTAACCGGGTCTTCTGAGATCGCCTTTTGTCGGAGCTTCCGGGCTTCATCCAAAAGTTTTGCTTGCTTATCAGCAGGTTGAGATGCAGCTAATTTTGTCAGCCCAATTGCTAATCCTGCATAAGTAGTCAAAGCTTCTTGTTGGGCAACCGATCCGGCAACAGTCGCTTGCTTTTCTTCTATCAAGTAAAAAGCATCAAACCAAATTTGGTTAGCACGATCGAGATTCCCTTCTAAGTAGTAGGCAAACCCTAGGGCATTCAGGTATTTAGCAGATTTGGGTTGCTTTTTGACCGCTTGCTCCCAAAATCGACGGGCATCATCCAAACTGTAATCCTTGCTGCCAGTTTGAACAGACTGCCACGCCAGACGCCCTCTCAGGAAGCTGATGGCTGGATCGTCGATTTTCTGTTTGTTAACGTTGTCAAGCGCTCCTTGGGCTTGCTGTAACGCTCCTCGGTTCAGCAATTCTTCTACAGCCACCCCGGCGGCGGATAAGTTATTTTGACTGAATTGTTCAATGGCGATCGCCGTGACAGTCGGGGTATTGGCTTTCTGGAGATTGACATTTTTGAGATTGGGGCTAGGGAGCGCCGGAAGGGAGGTTGAGGTATTCTCCTGAGAGAACAACAAGTCTGAAGGTTGCGGACGACGTTGCAAGAACCAGAAACCCAAAAGCGCGATCGCCATCGTCGAGCCTAACGCCAGCAAAATCAGTGGGGCACGCTTGCCTTGTCGCTGTCCCTTCTTCCCTTCACCACGCTGCCAAAATCGCAGCCGGGGGTTCCCGGCGGCATATCCCAGTAGCGATTCTCCCGATCCCGCGTTTTTCGTTGCTGACTCAGCAGCGATCGCTGCGGCGACGGGTTGGGGGGGGGTTTTCGACTCGCTGGGCGGGTGAGGGGCGATCGTTGTCTGATTTTCTCTTTCTACAGGTCTGTCCCTTGTCTGGTCTACCTCAGTTTCCCTCGGTGTCTCTGCTGCTACTTCAGGCTTTAGCTGGCGAAACAGATCCGCAACCAAAGCCGAGTCGTCTTCGTAGCCAATATCGTCATACTCCAAATCATCAACCGGATCGGTCCAGTCGGGATCGTCATCCCCGTAGAAGTCATCCTCTAAGGAGTCTAAAGCCTCGTCGGTGGTTAAGAAACCGGATCGAGATCCAGTCGGCGCTGCCGTGAAGACCGCTTCTTCCTCCCTAGAGAGAGGATTCAGCATTCCTCCCCAAGCAATGTCTGCCCCAGAAGCGTCAGGCAACTGAAGTCGCTCTGCTTTGGCATTGATGGCATGATGACCTGGTGTCAAGTAACCGTCAAATTCCGGGTGAAGATAGAGGATCGGTAAAGCCCAGTAAAGCTGGCGAGAACCGTAAGTAGAAATTAAACTTTGCCGCGCTCGGCTCAGGCTGAGGTCAATCGGATAACCTTGATTCAGATTGCCGTAAAACCGCCGTGCCAAGGTCAAAGCGACTTGATCCGGAATGCGTTCTGCCATTGCCAGCACGCTCTTGATGCCGCGTTTGACCAGCGCTTCTGCCAAATTTCCCTCTGCGGCACCGTCGCTGGGAGCTGAAGCGGCGGTATGAGCGCCCCGACAGGAGTTAAACACTGCGAGCTGGATGCCGTTATTGACGAGCAACCCCGCTAAGTCATCTCCGCTTAACATCTCCGTCAGCCCGGTTTGGCGGCTTACGAGGTAGAGATTGCCGCCGTAGGCTCCTTGGTCGCTATGACCTGCGTAGTGGAAAACTTGATATTGACCTTGTTCCAGCTCGTGCGTCAGCTGCTCCGTACCGGGTTGCTCCAGAACAGTGAGTTGAATTTCGGGTAAGCCATTCCGGGAACGGTGACTCAGTTCTGCTTGCAGGTGGCTGACTTCTTGTTTGAGCGCCAAACTTTCCTGGTCGTTGGGGGCAGCGATCGCCATCAAGATTCGCACCGCCGGTTGATTTGACCCAGAACCTAACGAAACGGTGGGACTTCTCAACCTTGTACTCATCTGGTAGCGGGAGAAGGCAACATCGGTTCCAGTTGCCAAGGGGCGATCGCCATCGTGCAATACTTCCCAAGGTAAGCTCAGTAAGCGACTATCTTTTAATCCCAAGCGCAGCCGCAATACTTCTTGCCGATCTTGAGCGATCGCTTGCGCGATCATCCAACTATCTCGCAGCGTTCCTTGGAACAAAGCATCGTACATCTGCTGCCCCAGCGCCACCAAGTTAAGGGAAGATTGGGTGGCTTCTCGGTTCGGGGAACCCGAGCGAGAAATATCGCTGGGAGACAAAGCCATCAGCAAAGGGTCATTCATCAGGTGCCTCGCCTGAGCTAACCAATCCTCTACTTGCCACGTTACCTGCTCTTCGGCAAATGGGACGGCACCCGGTGCGGCAACCCATTCTGTCCGCACCCAATATTTACTTTCCCCTAAGGGATTTACAGAGATATGAAATTCCTGAGCCACTGCTGCTATGCACTCCTGCTTCAGTTAGAACCTTCTAGCTGCTTTTCTTACCTGGAGGAGGAACTGTTTCCCTTTCTTCCTAGATAGATTCAAGTTACTTAAAGTTTCCATGAAGGGCAGTTTCGTTTTCTTGAACGCTGATGCCGTTGATGGATTCCGGGAAAGGGAGAGAAAATTTCTATTTATTCTAATTTAATCGTTAAATTTACCCCAACTTAATCCGGATAGTTGAGGAATCCTTTAGAAGAGTAGATTGGTAGATGCACCCTGATTGACATCCCCTGGCTCACCGGTTTGAGCCGGGGATTTTTTTTTCGGTTCGTTAGGCGGTGTAAGACTTTCTGGATTTCTCCCGGCTTCAAAGGCGGGTTAGGGGGGAACTGACACAAGTTGCTTGGCATTTCCATCCCTCAACCCCGCGATGGGAGAGCCACTGTGCTAGAAATAACAAGAAGCAGAAGGCAGATTAGCGATCGCTCATTCGCTGTTAACGAATGACCAACCGCTAAGCGCTCATGGCTAATCCGAACTGACTTCCTCAAAAGATTTAACTTCTAGAACTGGGCCAATCATCGCGAAGGTCATCACGTCCTTTCGCACCTCACCTTTGACTTTCACTTTGAGTCCCGATTTGCGTAAATCTTCTGGAGCTTTGTGGAGTTCGTAGGTTTCACCCTCTTGTGTGACTAGCGCCCAGGTGCCTGGACCAAGCCCCTTGCGTTCGATAGTGCCTTCTACGCTGATGCTCATGCTGTTTGCCCTTCTCCTTTGCTGGATAAATAGGCGAGTCCGATACACAGGAGGGCATTAGTAATTAGGAATAGCCTAGCGATCGCGCCATGACCTAACCACAACATCGCCGGATCTGCTACGGCACTCACTAATAAACAGGATGCCACGCCCAAGGTCGAGCCGATCGCAAACCACTTCCAACTGCGGTGTCCCAGTAGCAAGGCGATTAATGCAAAAGGAATCAACACGCTGGCGAAGATGGGATTCAATAAACCACTGCCTTGAATCGTATTGCCCAGTTCGGGAATCGAACTGCCCATCATCCGGAAAGGCCACTGAGGAAGATCGAAAATATAGAAGCCGCGCAGGAAGAATAATCCAGAACTCCCGGCAACTAAACCGCTGGTTAGCGACCAACTCCAGCCAAAGGGGAAATAATTCCGCAAGAACCAGGCAAGGACATAAGAACCTAATACCATCGCAATCTTAGGTAACAGTGCCACCGCACCGCCATCAATCCAGAAGCGAGGATTGAGATAGCCATTATCGCGCAACCAGCGGAAGAAGTCGCGGAAGGTAATTTGCCCGCGTACCGCCAGTTTTACAGCCGCAGAAGCATCGAGATGACCGGCACCAAAGTAGTTGAGAGCGTCATCTGAAATTACCCGTGCCGACTTTTTGAGGACACCCAATACTTCCTCCGGTTCGGTTACGCCAGAGGCTTTCACTAAAGCGGCGACACCGGCAACGTGGGGAGACGCCATACTGGTGCCTTGGAAGGCAGCAAAAGTGGGGATGAGCTTCCCGTTTTCGTCATAACTAATGGTCTCTTGCAGAATCCCACCCGATGGATTTTCTTCGGTGATTGCACCACCAGGGGCTGAGATATCCACACCAGCACCATAGCTGGAGTAAAAGGCTTTTTCACCGGCAGAATCAATTGCTGAAACACCGATAACGTGGGGATATCGAGCTGGGTAGGAGGCAGAATTCTCATTAGAGTTTCCTGCTGCGGCTACGATGACGACGCCTTTGTTGTAGGCATAATCAATCGCTTCTTGCATTACCTGACTTTCGCCACCACCGCCCAAGCTCATGTTAATGACATCAGCACCGTTATCGGCAGCAAATTTGATGGCTTCAGCAATATCGGCAACGGTGCCGCCGCCTTCTGCACTCAACACTTTCAAAGGCATAAGGCTGGCTTCGTAAGCAATACCCGCGACGCCATAGCCATTATTGGTGGCTTGGGCAACAGTACCGCCAACGTGGGTGCCGTGCCCGTTGTCGTCGTCTGCTTGGTCTCGGTTGTTAACAAAGTCGTAGCCTTGGACAAACTTGGTATCTTTCAGGTCAGGAACGCGACTGATGCCGGTGTCAATGACGGCAACTGTCATCCCTGCGCCTTTGGTTTCGTCCCAAGCAGATTCTACGTTGATACTCCGTAGGTTCCACTGTTTGCTGTACTCTGGGTCGTTGGGGACTTCCAGAGCTTTGTAGACATAATTCGGTTCAATATATTCGGTTTTTTTGGCTAAAGGCGATTTTTTTAGAGTTTTCAGCAGGTTGCGATCGCCTTTAATGATATACAACTGATCTGACTCGGAAAATTCGCTGTTATACTGAGCGCCAAGCGATCGCACCTGTTCTTGCACCACCTCTGCTGGTACGTCTTCGCGGAAATCCAGCACAATCGAGTCAAACTCACCTTGTGCTGCCAGTCCTTTGAAGTTAAACAGGGCAAAACCTACCCCCAATAAAAACAAGCACGCTATCAAAAGCTTTCTCATATTCACCCGTCTTGTGAGCGCCAGTTTCTCCCCACGATAACTCATGCATCTGCCCCGTGGTGTATTTAGTTTTTAGTTATTAATTTTTGTTTGTTGGAGTAATACCGCTCGTTTGCAGTAATAAGCGATACGAATCAGGCTGCTTGTGGCAAAAGTTCTCTTGAAGCGAAAGAACCCTATTTTTACTCTTACTGAAGGACTTGTGGGTTTTCAGCCGATGAGCGTCTATTTAATACTCAGTTTGAGGTGAGGGAGGCATTCTCTTGTCGTTAGCGGGTTCCTGCGCCTTGACTATTATCGTCCGAGAATCCTAGATTTGGGGGTTTGTAGGTTTGATTTTGTGTAGTATTATTGGGAGTTCTGACGCTAAAGTTCAATTGAATATTGAGCAGTTGTAACCCAAATATAAAGATGAATATTCCTGTAGCTTTTAGTAGTAGATGACTCATAAAATTTTTATCGTTTTGAAATAATTATGATGAAATTATTTTTTTAAATCAGATCTATTATTCAGTGCTGTAAACTGAATAACATCAAATAATTTTCAATTAAAATCTTATATTAATTAAATATTTAGAGGATAACGTTAACATCAACTTTGGTTGAGCCATACGAAAAATTCGACTAATAGTAAATATTTGATAAATCACTTGTTCGATAATGACTTGAGGTAGATAAATGTGAGATTGCATCTTAGTTTGTTGAATTCGATGTTTTTAATTGTGAAGGTTTTATTAAGATTCTCTAGTGATAAAAACCTATAGTGAAATGTGACATTATTGCTGCAAATATTTGCTTGAAATCCCCAAGTTTGAGTGATGGGATTGGCTCACCAAATGTGACTGGCTGTTTCCAGCTTTGTGATCTCGATCGCAGCTAGAAACTGGGTGCAGCGTAATGAGCGCCAAAATACCTACCGATACTTGTAGTTGCGGCTACACCAACCCTTTTACCCCTCTTCAGAAGAACGATGCATTACCCGCCTCTGTTGAAATCATGTAGGGGTAAAGCATTGGCGCAGAAAGATTTGGGTTGAAGTGACTTGTAAAAGGCACGAATACTTCACCCTCAAACTGAGAACCCAAGGGCGCATCTGTACGGGAGAAGCATCAGGAAGACAACAAGCCGGGACTTATGCGTAATGCCTCGTTCAGGACAAAGGGGCGGAAGTTGTGAGAGCTTTTATCGAAACAAAGCCAGTGAGGCAGGCTAAATTGAGTTTCCGAAGCGCGAAGCGCCTCTCAAAGAGCTGGGCGGACTTGGTTGGTATTGGTAAGTATTGGTAAAGCCTTATTCAAGCCTTTGGGCAATTTACTCTCATCGGGAAGCTTCTGGAGAAACCTTTCGACGGTTTTAGGCAAATCTAGAGCCAGTATTTATACTTAGCAGATAGCCGAAGGGGAGCTAACCAAGGATAGATGCAATCGTCTGTTAGGCTGCAAGATATCAGAATAGTTAAAGAGCGAAAATCCGACAATGGAAAGAGGTCTGTTGTGGCTGCCCCTACTGGCAGCGTTTATCTGGCTGGCTTGGCAAGGCTGGAATGAGTATCAAAAAGTTGAAGCTTATCGCGTCTGGGCACAGCAGTTTGAGCGATCTAAGTACGATATCTATGCAGTGTTGGCTCAAAATGACAGCACTTTAACCTGGGGAAAACCGACGCGCAAAGGTCCAGTGGAGGTGCAAACGTTTTCCTTAAAGGATGTTAAAGCGATTCGGCTGCTAGTAGATGACAAGCCCGTTGATTTAGAAGCACTGCCCAGTAAAGGTCGTGTCGCTTCGCTGGAATTTGTCTTTGCACCAGCCGCTTCTGTGAAAATCCCCTTTACTGAAATTCCTCTTGCAGCGGAATGGGGAAATTTTCTACAGCAGGAATTACAAAACTTGGCAGAGGGGAAAGTGTAACGATTTTCAGACAAAGAGGCAAGGCGGGTTTTGGACTTGTATCGAAAAGCGATCGCTCATTTATCCGATGTACGGAATAATACCCAAAAAAACCCGTATTAACGGGTTAATCAGCGATCGCACTATTTAAAAGGGAAAAACTAAACGATTGAAGAACTCCTTTCATGGGCTTGCCATTATAGACGGGTTGCAATGCATAGATTCTTATTGAGAAAATTGCTTTTTCAGTTTCCGGCAACCCGTCAAACAGAAGCGTGCTATTAAAGGAGAAATAAAAAAAATTGGCTTTCTAACTTTCAGACTGTTTCAGATTCCTCTTTTCTGTTGTATTTTAAATTACAATTGCTTCAACTCGTTTCTGCGAATCTTCTTGGGAACATTCGTAGGGAATTTTAAACCGAGGAATTCCCAGTTGACAACCTTGCCATCCACTTTGAACGGTTACGCCAAGAGTTTGACAACAGCCACCACGTCGTCCCATCGGATTATAAAATTGACAATAGCGACAGGCTGAAACTGGTGAATTTAAGGGTTGCATAAAGTATTTCCTTTGAGGAACCATTTCAAAAGCAAAATTTCTCTGTCTTTATAAAGTATGCGATCTGATTTTTACAATGAGCTATAACTTGTACGATATCCACTTAAAACATTGCATTTCATCATAAAAAGTTATGAAGCTGCTTAACATAAATACGAGCGTCAACTATCCATAGATTAAGCAATTGCAACATTGCTCAAAACAATCTGCTGTCAAGCGTTATAGGCACTGGATAAAATCCTTCCCTTCCCAAACAAACGGTTATTGATGGGGGAGAGGACATTTATAAAGAAAATCTGAATCTCGTTAACCTACATTTTTGGTAGAGACAGCCAGATTTCAGGTTCCGTTTTTAAGAGGGGCTAGGGCGAAAATGCGTCTAGAGTAACGATTTTCACAATTAATATTTATTTAATAAATTATCTGTTATGCCAATCCTAAATTGTTCCTGAAGGCGAGATCCCCGCTAAGAAGTCGGCGATCTGAACCGTTAGCATCATCACAACTCAAATACGACTGCTATAGGAGTCGCTTTATATAGCGGTGCTTACTCTCGCGTGCAATATCCTTGTAACTGATTCAAGCAGCTGAGGCAGGCAATTCTGAGGGCATGATTGCTTTTCTCAAGTATCTCCTAGACAAAGGTCCCAACAGTCCCATTGCCCTGATTTGAGATGGAGCCACCTATCTATCATGGCTCACAAGCGGTGAGAGAGTCCTTGGAGTCGGTTAATCAAGGCTTCGAGGAGTCCAACTCGAAAATCACTTGCATTCGCTTTGCTCCCAAAGAATCCCAAGCAGAACCCAATTGAAGATATTTGGTTGCAGCGAAGTAAAGCTAAAAAATCTGCTCTAAACGGCGAAAATCCCGTTCCACTTCTGCCCAGAGAGAGCGATTGTGGGGGTCGGTTTTCAGGGCTTTTTTTAGATAAATTCTTGCCTTTTCGAGTTGCTTTTCAGCGATCAGCTGACGCCCCCAACGTTGATAAGCGATCGCTTGCCACTGACGCACTTCTGGATCTTCTGGCAGACGTTGGGCGAGTCCTTCGATGAGGGCGATCGCGCGGGGAAATCGGCGATTTTTCAGCAACTGCTGCAACTGCTGATAAGAACTCCACTTCAGCTGTTGCTCAGTTATCGACAAGTCTGGGAGTTTTTGAACGGGCGTTTCTTTGGGCGTCTCTTTGCGAGTCACCTTCGTGACGGAAGGTTGAGGAGGCGGTGCAGCAGTCTGTTCTGGATTGGATACTTTCTCAACCGTCTCAGACTTATCTACTACACTGAGGAGGAACTTGTAAGCCTCCGTCAACTCTATAAATTTATCTTGCGTTTGGCGATCGCCAGGATTTGCGTCGGGATGATACTGCCGTGCCAAACGTCGGTAAGACGCTTTAATTTCTGCAAAAGATGCCCCTGATCTTAACCCCAACACCCGGTAACAATCTGCGAGGTTCATCAGAGGAATCATCTATCGATTAGGCTTTAATCTTTGTTGATAGTCGGGAGTTTATTTCTAGCCCTTCGCTTTTAGCGGTTAGCTATTAGCTTCTGAGAATCTTGTTGGAAGCCCAAGTTTACAATTGCGACTACCCACCCGTCAAGCAGCTAACAGCTAACAGCTAATCACTCATTACTTCGGACGTTCTTCGATAACGCGGTCAATTAGACCGTATTCCTTCGCTTCTTGAGCAGACATGAAAAAGTCACGGTCCATGTCCTTCTCAATTTTCTCAATAGGCTGACCCGTCCGGTGAGAATAAATCTCATTCAGCTGGCGACGAATCCGTAGAATCTCTCTCGCTTCAATCTCAATGTCTGTGGCTTGTCCCCGCGTACCACCAGAAGGTTGGTGAATCATAATCCGCGAGTGAGGCAAAGCGAGACGCTTACCTTTTGTCCCAGCGGTCAGCAGGAACGAACCCATTGATGCCGCTAAGCCTACACAAATTGTCACCACATCTGATTTGATGTGCTGCATGGTGTCATAAATCGCCATGCCAGAAGTGACTACGCCACCCGGAGAGTTGATATAGAGATAGATGTCCTTGCCCGGATCTTCCGAATCCAGATAAAGCATCACGGCAATTATCTGGTTAGCCATTTCATCATCAACATCTTCGCCCATGAAAATAATCCGTTCCCGGTAAAGGCGATCGTAGATGTTAATCCACTCGGTATATTGTCCCCCTGGCATCCGGTAGGGAACTCTAGGGTAGCCAATAGGCATAATGTAGAACTCCGTTCGTAAAAAGTGAAAATTCGTATCCAAAGAATTAAAAATGCAAAATTAAAAATTAAAAATTTGAATAGTCTTCATTTTTAATTTTTAATTTTTAATTCTTCAGATGACACCAGCGGGAAGTGGTGTTGGTAAATCTGATTTGGACTCTAGAACCCGATCGATCAAGCCATATTCCACAGCTTGCTCCGGAGTCATATAGAAGAGTCGATCCATATCCTTGGCAATTTTTTCAGGGGTCTGACCTGTATTGCGCGATAGGATATCCAGCATCGTTGTCTTATTAGCCAGCACTTCTTTGGCTCGGATTTGAATATCCGTCGCCTGACCGCGAGCGTAGCTCTTAGTCTGGTTCAGGATAATCGTGGCATGGCGCAGGCTAGCGCGATAGCCTTTAGTCCCAGCAGAGAGTAGCATTGCCGCCATTCCCATTGCCGAACCGATACAGATGGTATGAATGGGCGGCTTGATGTAGTTCATCGTGTCGCAGATGGCGAAGGCTTCGGTTTCAAAGCCAACAGGTTCGCCGTCGTAACGCGAGGTGCCGGTGGAATTGATGTAGATTTTGATCGGTTTTTCTGGATCTTCGTACTGCAAAAACAGCAGTTGGGCGATGATTAGTTTCGTTACCTCTGGCACCAAGGGCGTTCCCAGATAGACAATCCGCTCCTTTAAGATCAGGGAGGGTAAGTCTGGTGGCGGTGTTCGGTAGAAGCTATCGCCGCCGTAGGGAGCTTGAACAGCCTGGATGGGTGAGTTCATGGCGTATCGGAAAGCTGCAATAGTGGTGCTATCTTTAATTTGACATTAATTCCGGTGTGCCCCACCGTACTGACTGGATTCTAGCAGTTTTACTCCCCTTACCGCTTTTAGTCAGGTTGAGGGTGGCTTGATGTCGCTTTAGCGCCTGTCAGCGGGCTTTTTGGGAGGGGACGCCGGAAAATGGGTCTTAAACGCTTCTAATTTTTGGGTTTTTAAACAGAGAAACCTGAGTTTAAGTATCGGTTTTTGCGAAAGGTGATGGGTGAAATCCACCCCAGCGATCGCGTTTTCCTCTGCAAAGAATTGCGATCTTTTGGCTGGCTGCTTCCGCCGTGTTGGGCTGCAAGCTATTGTAGAAAATAAGCCCGGTCGCGGTTGGGGTAATTTTATGGTTCCCTTTCCGGAGCGTCAGCGTTTAGTCTTGTGGTTACTCCGATCCCTTCTTGTTCTGCCAGGAATGAGCGTGCTATGAGAGTTGGTTTACAGCCTGCTTTGAATGATATGAATATTGACGCGACTCAAACGAGTAGCCAGCGTCAACTAGAAATTTCTATTTCTGCGATCGCTGGGGATCTTGAAGATCGTGCCCCGCTCAATTTATGCATAATTCTCGACCACAGTGGCTCGATGAATGGACGCCCCCTGGAAACGGTGAAACAGGCAGCGATCGGTCTGGTGGATCGTCTTACACCGGGCGATCGCATCTCGGTTGTCGCCTTCGATCACAAAGCCAAAGTGCTTGTCCCCAACCAAGTCATTGACAACCCAGAAAATATTAAGAAACAGATTAATCGGCTCAGTGCAGATGGGGGTACGGCGATTGATGAGGGTTTAAAACTGGGAATTGAAGAACTGGCGAAGGGCAAAAAGGAAACGGTTTCTCAAGCTTTTCTGTTAACAGATGGCGAAAATGAGCATGGCGACAACAACCGCTGTCTGAAATTTGCCCAAGTGGCGACTGGCTACAACCTGACGTTGAATACATTGGGATTTGGCGCTCATTGGAACCAGGATGTTTTGGAAAAAATTGCTGATGCGGGTGGCGGTACGCTGTCCTATATTGAGCGTCCCGAACAGGCAGTCAATGAGTTTGGACGCTTGTTTAATCGAATCTCTGCGGTGGGGTTGACAAATGCCTACTTATCAATTTCGTTAATGCCGAAGGTACGGTTAGCGGAACTCAAACCCATCGCCCAAGTTGCTCCAGATACCATTGAACTGCCGGTGCAACAAGAAGGCGATCGCTATACGGTACGTCTGGGAGACTTGATGAAAGATGTGCCGCGAATCATTTTGGCGAATCTTTACGTCAGCCAGCTAGCGGAAGGGCGTCAAGCGATCGCCCAGGTGCAAGTCCGTTACGACGATCCTGCCCAGGATAAAATGGGGCTAATTTCTCAACAAGTTTTAGTTGAGGCGAATGTTGTCCGGAGTTACCAACCCGCACCCAATCCTCAGGTGCAACAGTCTATTTTGGCGTTGGCGAAATACCGACAAACTCAGTTAGCAGAGGCGAAATTGCAGCAAGGCGATCGCGTGGGTGCAGCGACGATGTTACAAACTGCCGCCAAAACCGCCCTGCAAATGGGAGACAAGGGAGGCGCGACGGTTCTCCAAACCAGTGCTACTCGCTTGCAATCAGGTGAAGAACTTTCGGAAGCAGATAGGAAGAAGACACGGATCGTCTCTAAAACTATTTTGCAGGAGTAGGCTTTTTTAACGCAAAGGTACGCCAAGGTTAACGCAAAGGTACGCAGAGGAAGCAATTTACCTCTGCGTACTTTCTTGGCGGTGAGATTTTAAGAGTGGTGCTTGTGGGCTTTCTAGGTGCCACCAGTGGCGATCGCCACTTCAAGCTACTCAAGCCACAACAGACGCTTGAGGGCGAGCAAAAATCATTCGCCCCGCCGAAGTCTGCAAGGCACTGGTTACAACCACTCGGATTTCACCACCCATGTAGTCGCGCCCGTCTTCCACAACCACCATTGTGCCATCATCCAGGTAGCCGACGCCCTGAGCTGGTTCCTTGCCACCCTTGATAATTTTGATATCCAAGCTATCACCAGGCAGATAAATTGCCCGAATTGCCTGAGCCAAATCGTTAATATTCAGCACCGGCACTTTCTGCAAAGTAGCAACCTTACTCAAGTTGTAGTCGTTGGTGAGCAAAGTGCCGTTGATTTCTTGCGTCAACCGGACTAACTTCGCATCCACCTTGGGAATTTCATCGTAATCGGCGGAGTGGATTACAATCCGTTCTGAGTAAGCATCCTTCATCTGGTTCAGGATATCTAGCCCTCGCCGTCCCCGAACTCGCTTCAGATCGTTGGAACCATCTGCCAGTTGTTGCAGTTCCTGCAAGACAAACTGGGGTACGAGGATTTGACCTTCGATAAAGCCAGTGTTTAGCAGTTCTTCAATGCGACCATCGATGATGCAGCTGGTGTCTAAAACCTTGGTCGAGGCAGGTTTGAGGGTTCCTTCTGCCACCAACATCGTTTCCACGCTGTGGGGACTAATCAGCCTCAAGAAGGAACGACCGTGGGTATCCGCTAAAGTCACTCCCAAGTAGGAAAACATGACACTGCCTAAAATGGCAACAAGAGGCTTAATAAAAGCAAAATCGAAGGGCATTGGTAGTAAGAAAACGGGTGCCAGCATCAAGTTGGCAACTAATAAGCCAATCACCAAACCGACAGCTCTGGTCAAAATGACCTCGATCGGCATTTCCCGGACTCTCTTTTCCAAGCGTCGATAGGTCGTCTGCACGAGCAAACCGGCAGCGCCCCCAACCAGGGCGGCAAACCCGGCGAAGACCCAGCGTAAAGCGTCCTGATTGCTGACTTGATGTAGGGCACCGCTAGGCAGTAATTCAATCGCGTCGAACCCGATTCCCGCCGCTGCTAGGATGAATAAAATAATAATGATTGCGTCAAGCATGGTTTCCAGTTATTTGGGATGATTGCTTCAATTCCTGAAAGCGGCTCTCAAGAACTGATACAAATTTACATTTGTTTTATTATATCTTTTGTGTTATTGACTTCACTCTTGCGGATGACCATTGATTTAGCACCAGCATTTAATCCAATTTGAGCTATTTTTATGAAGCCACCTCTTTATTTATTAAAAGAACAATTCTGAAAAATTAGCCAATCATGTCGCTTCTAAAAGGCAGGAAACAAGAGGGGGTATAGGCTTGACGTATTCTTGCTAAGAGAAGAAAACACCTGACAACAATTCAGTAAAGTAACAACTGTTAATCAAACATTTAAAGATTTCATCGCTATATTGAGTATTGATACAAATATGGTCTTAAATTATTTAATCCCGGACGCAAAAAATATTAATTTGGGTATCCCCAGCTCTGCTTATCTCCACATTCCATTTTGTAGACGCCGGTGCTTTTACTGTGATTTTCCAGTGTCTGTGGTAGGGGATCGCAAGACTGGTAAGAACTCTGGCACAATTGAGCAGTATGTTGAGGTATTGTGCCAAGAAATTGAAGTTACACCAGTACAAGGAAATTCCCTAAAAACAGTTTTTTTTGGAGGTGGTACTCCTTCGTTGTTATCGGTGCAACAACTCAAGCAAATTTTGACTCAACTTGATGCTGGTTTTGGTATTGCCACCGATGCTGAAATTTCGATGGAGATGGACCCTGGCACCTTTGACTCGCAACAACTTCAAGGCTACCGCTCAGTTGGAGTGAATCGAATCAGTCTGGGGGTACAGGCGTTTCAGCCAGAACTATTGCAAGTGTGCGGGCGATCGCATGGTGTCTCTGATATCTTTGCAGCTGTGGAGCTAGTTCGCAAAGTGGGGGTTCCCGAATTCAGCTTGGATTTGATTTCTGGGTTGCCGCATCAGACGTTGGAACAGTGGCAGGAATCTCTAGAAACCGCAGTAGCGATCGCGCCCACTCATATTTCAATCTACGATCTCCAAGTCGAACCCGTTACTGCCTTTGGGCGTCAATATCAACCCGGTGCCAAACCGCTTCCCACCGATGAAATGGCTGCCGAGATGTACCGACTAGCGCAGCAAGTTCTCACCAGTGCCGGTTATGAGCATTATGAGATTTCTAATTATGCCAAACCCGGTCATCAATGCCGCCACAATCGAGTTTACTGGGAAAATCGCCCCTACTATGCCTTTGGCATGGGTGCCGCCAGTCATTTGCAAGGGTGCCGGTTCACCCGTCCCCGCAAAACACGGGAATATTACGAATGGGTGCAACAGATAGTCAAAGCAGGTGGCGTCTGGGATTGTCCTCAAACATTGACATCTGAAGTATTGTTGGAAACATTGATGCTGGGCTTGCGTCTAGCAGAGGGCCTTAGTTTATCAACCTTATCCGAACAGTTTGGCAAACAGACGCTGCAACAAATTTGGACGTGTTTGCAATCCTACTACCAGCAAGGTTGGGTAGAAATTGTTGGCGAAAGCGGGGAAGCGATCGCACTTGACGCCCAGAAACTCCCACCAAAGGGACGATTGAGATTAACCGATCCGGAAGGTTTTTTATTTTCTAATGTAATTTTGGCGGATTTGTTTAGCGAACTAGGATAAGTTTGAGGGCATAGCGTGTGGATTGATGATTCGTCCAAAATCTAAAATCTAAAACCTTCATGATTCCTATTGCTGATAACATCCCCAGTCGCAGCAAACCGATTGTTAATTACGCCCTGATCGGAATCAATGTTGCTTTGTTTCTGTGGGAGCTAAAACTAGAGCTTGCAGGTAAGCTGAGCGCCTTTATCCAACACTGGGGGATCGTTCCGGCCCGAATTAGTGCGGTGATTTCAGATGCTCTCAGTGGAGAAAATCCAGCCGCGTGGGTTGCCTTGCTGATGTTTTCTGCTTCCCTGTTTTGGGCGATGTTTCTTCACAGCAGCTTTGGTCAAATTTTAGGGAATCTCCTATTCTTATTTGTTTTTGGCAAGAGTGTGGAGAATCTTCTCGGACATCGGTGGTTTCTGCTACTTTACTTGCTGGGCGGCATTTTGACGGGCATCGTACAAGTTTGGTTGGACTCTACTTTGACGATGCCCTTAATTGGAGCAAATGGCGCGATCGCATCTGTCCTCGGAGCCTATTTTCTGAGTTTTCCTCAGTCAAAAATTGATACCATTTTGCCCCTGGTAATTGTGTTTATCCCCATTGAACTGCCAGCTTTGTTTTATCTATTCTGGTGGTTTATTCAGCAGATGTTTTATGGAATCGGTAGCTTAAATATTTCCGGTGGCGTCAATCCCGTGGGCGTTGGGTATTGGGCACATGGTGTAGGATTAGCAATTGGTGCCATTCTCGTGTTGCTGTTAAAAAGAAGTATCGATAAAAAACGAACCCCTGAGGCGCAGAGAACTCATAAGAATTAGAGGGGAGAAACTGTTAGAGTTGATTTATATAGCGAGCCTTAATTCAGTTGAGAGAAACGGCTCTAGGTAAAAATTTTGGAAGGTTAAAGGTTTGACGATGAATGGCGAACTCAAATAGAGACTTAATGACATTAAACGCTCTACACAAGTGGTAGTACTCTCGAATGGTCAATATCCTCTAACTCGCCGATTATCAGTAATTGTTAAAAAAAACGAACAAATTGAATAACGATCTGGGGAAGCTTACGCCAAGTTACTGCTAACAGATCGGGGTCAATAACTGGTTGAAAAGGCTGGATTTGTTACAATCCGCTAGAGCATTCGGATAAGTATGTTTAGTTTTTGCAACCGCGCTCTATTTCCTTAAGTTTATCTGGGGGATAGTCTACAGGTACAAACTTAAAACCATAAAGCGAGCAGTTAGACGGCACGACTTTGACCAATGTAAAAATCGGCTCATTGGGATCTCCACCGCGAAAACTAATTATCCCCATTGCACCATTGGCTCGAAAGTCGGGAGCCGATAAAGCCTGCCGCACGTCAGAACGATTCGGTTGAGGTTTTTTTGCTAAAGCCGTTATTAACGCACGAGCTGCATCATAAGTCGTAGCGGTCAGCCCACTCACTTCCGCTTTCCATAACTGCTTAGATTCTTTGGGAAACGTTGGATTGGGGCTGCTCAAGGAATGCCAAGGGACTGTTACTACTAGGCGACCGACTACATATTTAGGGTCGATTTGTAGAATCTCAGAACTGTAAACAGCCCATGCTCCCACCATCGGATAACGACCCTGATTTGCCTTAATCACCGCTAAGACATTCTGAAAGGAAAAAGGACAGGTCTGACCATCCGGAAGGAAGACCAGCGTAGTCGCTCCTTTTGCTTGTGCTTGGTTAATCGCCTCAACAGCATTGAAGTCCTTTTTGCACAGTTCAAAATCTGCTCTTACCCGTCCTCTACTTGCGGGGAAGCTAACGTGAAATTGATCTCGGATAGATTTGCTGTAATTACTTGTGCCAGAGTAAAAGACTGCGGCTGTTCGCTGATTGGCTTGGATCATGTAGCTAGCCAAAGCCTGGGCATTCACGCGATTACTGGGTACAGTGCGAAAGAAAACGTGTTCGCTCTTTTGGCTCCACTCTGAGAGGTCTTCCGAGGTGCTACCTGGAGAAATTAATACCAACCCGTGCTGTTGATAAATTGCGATCGCTCCCAGTGTCACTTCGCTGGCATAGTGACCAATGACCGCTAAAATGTCCTTTTTCAACACCAATGACTCGGCAATTTGTTTAGCTTTGGCAGGATTATTGGCATCATCTGCGATGACTACTTTCAGCCCTTTACCACTAATCCTTTGACCCTGATTGATTTCATTTTGGACTTGGGCAGCTCCTCGCAGAATTTCCAACGCTCTGTTTGGATTGTTGGTTATCGGAGCGGCAACAGCAATCGTGTATGCCTTTTCCTTTTTATCCATCAATCGAGCATTATTCAGGTAAATCAAAATTTCCGGGTCGCTTGGCTGTTCGCTCCGTGCCTTCTCTAATAAACCAACAGCCTCAGCATATTGACCGCTGGCAAATTTTTGCACGCCTTTTTGCTTGAGAGCGCCTTTCAAACTGGGAACTAAAACTTCTTCTCCACAACTGACATTGTCTGCAAGATTGGAATCACAAGCCTTCGGCGGTTTCACGAGCGCATAAATAATTATTCCGAGTCCTGTCAAGAGAATTGCACTCACGACCCAAATGAGTACAAGCCTTAAATTGCCTGAGTTGATACTCCTGGTAACTTCTTCGTCTGAACAATTGCCTTCAGGAAGCAAAGTAAGCGTGTCGTCGGGAGATCGTGTCCGCCGATGATTGTTGATTTGCGTCTCAATTTCCTCTAAACGTTGCACAATTTCTTGGGCATTTTCAGGTCGATTCCCTGCGAAAGGGGCCATCAGGTCATTAATTAAAGTTGCCAACTCTAGTGAAATCTGTGGGGCACTGTTTCGCCAATTCAACTGACCTGTTTGAGGGTTTTCAGGAAGGTCATGGGGATGTATGCCTGTCAGCAAATGAACGAAGGTGCGTCCCAAAGCATAGAAATCAGATTTGGAAACAGCTCTACCATCGGCTTGTTCTGGGGGTGTATAGCCGTGGGAAATTATTGCTGTGCCATCTCTTCCGGCTAATTTGTGCAAGTAGGTTTCCGTAGCTTCCCGGACTGCACCAAAATCAATCAACACCAGTTGATTATCAGGTCGCAGCATAATGTTAGACGGCTTAATATCCCGGTGAAAATAGTTGCTTTGATGAACTTGCTGTAAGATTTCTGCCAGTTGTTTCAACCAAGCGATCGCTTGCTTTTGGCTGATGGGTTGATGGTTCCGGCTGCTCAACCATTCTTTTAAGTTGATCCCCTCAATTTTCTCCATCACCAAGCAGTGCAAGGGCTTTTCGCTCTTTAGATGACATAACTGGAAGTATCCATCTGCCTCTACTTTGGGAATCCCTTGATGATTCAACTTCTTTAGAACTTCGGCTTCCCGCTGGAATAGGCAGATTGCCTTCTCATAATCAGTAAGCAAAATTTTTAGGACTTTTTTTATACCTTCCCGACGCACGTCCTCCACCTCAAAGGTTTGACCAAAGCCTCCTTTGCCCAAACGTTGGATGACCCGATAGCGCCCTTCTACTAAACTTTCAGAGCCACAGTCAGGACAAGTGCTTTGATTACCAGGTTCGTTGAAATTGCGGCAGTTAGGATTGATGCAATAACTCACGGCAAACACACTATCCCGATTTGAGTGGGAATGTTATAGAATTATAACTTCCTCTCGGAAAATAACTTTATTGTTCAACCGTTCGCTTAGTAATTTTTCTTTTAGCATACCTTCTCACAACTGGCTGAAGGGTATAAATAACTTCATTCCCTTCGATTTGCTTTTCTATCAACGAACGACGTTCTAATGCTTGAATCGCTTCCATGATTTCAGAAGTCGAAACCGTTAGATTGATTTCTTCTTTTAATTTAAAGATAGAGCTGGGGTTGAGATTAGCGGCTAACTTAAACATAATTTCTTTTTGAAAATTTGATAGCCGTTGCCAGGAAGTATCTAAAATTAGATGAATATCGCCTAAAAATATTGTTTCTAGCTTTAAGAAATCAGAAACTTTACCAGCAAATGAGTCTTTTATATAACTGGCAATAATATTTAAGATTAAGGGATTCCCTCGATAGATTTGAAAAAGACTTTTCCAGTGGTTCTCGTCTGACAAACCTTTGGCTCTAAATATTTGCCAAGCGTCTGTATCATTGAGATCGGACAGCAGTAATGAACGAACGCTTGGAGTTTCTCCCTGGATTAATGCAATTTCATTCGGTTGCTCTCGACCGATTAGCATTAAGCAGCTGTTGTGGCGCTCTCTTCCCACTCGTCTGAATAGTTCGCCATAGCCTTCATACCCTTCTCGATAATACCCAGTTGCTTGACCAGCACCTAGAATCGTTTCGACTTCATCCAAAATCAGCAGACATCGATGGGAACCTGTGGAAGGGTTTGTTCCTTTGGGAGATCGCAAAGACTCAATTAGCTGAGAGATTCGGCGACCAATATCTTTTGGTAAATTGGTTGATTGCTCGTTGGAGAGGCATCGGAGCAAGTCTGCGATCAGGTCTTCGACTGATGGGGCAGAACGGAGCGATCGCCAGATGAAATAATCAAATTCATTCTGAATTTGCTCGGCTAGCATCACGGATAGCGCTGTTTTACCAATTCCCCCCATGCCGAACAACGTTACTAGGTGGCAACTATCAGCGACAATCCATTTCTCAAGCACAGCCAGTTCTTCTGTGCGCCCATAGAAACCAGAGACATCAGGCGCTTCACCCCAATCGAGTATGGGCATTTCACGCGCTTCTGCTTCTTCAACGGCACCTGAATCAACAATTTCCTTCCAGTTGCCGATCCCGACAGCTTGGCAAATATTAATAAAGGTCTCTTGGTGAATGGGTTTTTTCTGCCAAAACCGTTTCAAGGTTGCCTGGGTCGTTAGGGCACCCTGCCACCAAGAAACGGTCATTGTTTTTGTCCAACCTTTCCTTTTTCGGGCTTTATCAACGCTTTCTAGTCCCCGTGCAGATGCTCTGAGAGACCCCGCCATAGTTAAGCTCTTTACCACAATTCTCGCTTATTCTGGCTCACCTTTCGGTGTAGCGATCGCAGCCGTACGCTGAAAACTGAGCCAAAGAGTCAGCAAAAAAGTGAGCTGTCAAGCGAAAGCGTCTTTGGCAATCTAAGAGGATAACGCGCGAGATCGCCTTCTACAACGTCTGTCCTTCTTTACAGAGATCGCCAGCTCAGTCTTTAAGAAGATTATGCAACCGAATCAAGTTCTAACCTACTGCAATGTCATGGAACTGTTAGTTGCTCAGGAAGTACACCGACAACTTCAGCAGTTACCGCCAAAGTTGGTCAACTATATCAATCCAGCCCATGCGATCGCTTACGCCCTGAATCGTCTGCCAGCCCTGTATGCGACCAGTCCCAGAGGATGGTATCTACAACAGCAACGGGCTAAAGCTAAGTTAGCACCTCAGATTATCGTGGCGGTGGGTCAAGCATTGGCGGCGGTGCAACAAGATTCCTTGAACATGGTAAATTCTCTCCCTTCCGCAGAAAACGCCGAAAACCTCGAAGAGAGTGCATCTGATGTAGATGTTGAACAAGCCAAAAGCTCCGATTTCTCCCTTTCTTGGGTGCGATCGCTTTTTGGATTAGGGGGCATTCATAAAGCAGATGGTCGGCGATCGCGCTAATCTAATGCCAGCCACCTCTAGCATCAGTTCCTATGTCCACTGAAGCGATCGCGATTACCGTCAAATTATTCGCTGCCTATCAAGAAGCCTATGGCGTTTCGGAACTGGTGCTGAAAATCCCTCCAAATACAGATGTTTCAGCGATATTAGATAAATTTGCTTCCGAACATCCAGAACTTGACAAATGGCGTCAAGTTACTCGCTTTGGCGTTAATTTTCAATTCGTCGAGCCAGACACGATTCTGCATGATGGGGATGAAGTCGTGCTGATTCCCCCTGTTAGCGGTGGCTAGGAAAGACAAAAGTTAAACGCCAGAAATTCGGTTTTTTCATCCCAAATCCGCTTCAATTCCCTCTTTTTCCTAAATTCGCGACCGCAAGCTTGGAATGCGATCGCCCCGGTCTTCAGACTGAGGGCTAAATTTTGTATCATAAATAACATTTAAACCCGACTAAAAGAGTCGGATATATTTGACGGGTATTTTTGCCTGTGTTAGTATCAACCGAGCGATGACGGACGATTAGAGTGTAAATACCCATGACCCAGGCAACCCAGTCAACAACGGCAACCTTTACGGCACTGAAGTGTAAAGAATGCGGCACCGAATACGAACTCAAGGCAACTCATGTCTGTGAGTTTTGTTTTGGCCCGCTGGAAGTAACCTACGACTACGATGTTCTGCGCCGCACCGTCACTCGTGAAAGCATTCAGGCAGGGCCTAACTCAATTTGGCGCTATCGTTCCTTCTTGCCCGTCGCCACAGAAAAGCCGATTGACGTGGGAACTGGCATGACACCACTGGTAAAAGCCAATCGCTTAGCTCGCCGTCTAGGTATTAAAAATCTTTATATTAAAAATGATGCCGTCAATATGCCCACCCTGAGCTTTAAAGATCGGGTGGTATCGGTCGCTTTAACAAGAGCGCAGGAATTAGGATTTACGACGGTATCCTGCGCCAGTACGGGTAATTTAGCGAATTCTACAGCAGCGATCGCGGCCTACGCCGGTTTAGACTGCTGCGTCTTCATCCCCGCCGACCTGGAAGCCGGTAAAGTTCTAGGTACACTCATCTACGGTCCCACCGTCATGGCAGTTCAGGGCAACTACGACCAAGTGAACCGCCTCTGCTGCGAAGTTGCTAATACCCAAGGTTGGGGATTTGTCAATATTAACCTCCGTCCCTACTACTCGGAAGGTTCAAAAACCCTCGGCTACGAAGTAGCAGAACAGCTAGGCTGGAAACTGCCGGATCATATCGTCGCTCCTTTGGCATCTGGCTCTCTGTTCACCAAAATCTACAAAGGATTCCAAGAATTTATCAACGTTGGACTGGTAGCTGATAAGAGCGTCCGTTTTAGCGGTGCCCAAGCTGAAGGTTGTTCCCCCATTGCCCAAGCTCATCGGGAAGGGCGCGACTTCGTAACCCCCGTGAAGCCGAATACAATTGCTAAATCAATTGCGATTGGCAACCCAGCAGACGGAGTTTATGCGCTGGAAGTCGCCAAGAAAACCGGCGGTAACATTGAATCAGTCAACGATACTGAAATTGTTGAAGGCATCAAGCTATTAGCTGAAACCGAAGGCATCTTTACCGAAACCGCTGGTGGCACCACCATCGCCGTGCTGAAAAAATTGGTAGAAGCGGGTAAAATTGATCCCGAAGAAACGACCGTTGTTTACATTACCGGCAACGGACTGAAAACCCAAGAAGCGGTGCAAGGATACATCGGGGAACCCCTGACAATTGAGGCGAAGCTGGATAGTTTCGAGCGGGCATTAGAGCGCTCTCGGACACTCGAACGCCTCGACTGGCAGCAAGTTCTGGTTTAATAACCGCTATCAGCTTTTTGTGATGAGTCATTAGTTCCTCCGGGGTTGCTAATGACTCATCGCTCGTGACTACGCATGAATGACTACTGAATAATCTTTAACTATGACAGTCAAAGTTCTCGTTCCGACTCCTCTCCAGAAACTTACCAACAATCAAGCCACCATTGAAGGCAGCGGCAGTACGATTGGTGAACTGCTCGAATCCTTAGAGCAAAGCTATCCTGGCATCAAAGTGCGTTTGTGCGATGAAAAGGGCGAACCCCGCAGATTTGTGAATTTCTACGTCAACAGCGAAGACATCCGCTTTTTGGATGGAACTCAGACACCGCTGAGCGAAGGTGATGAGGTAAGCATTGTGGCAGCGCAGGCGGGAGGCTGATTCCAAGTTAGGATGAGCAGTAAAGGATTTCAATCTCGAATCGAGATTGTTAATCCTACCTTCATCCATGCTGCATACATTCAAAAAAAATCACCAACTTGCGGATAAGTCCAATGGCAGAAGAAACGAATCACAATGACGCCGGAGAGGTGGCTCCTAGCACTGTTGACAAGCAGGCTCCTAGTGTTTCTGAAGAAAATGCTCCCAGTACGGATTCTGACGTAGCAACCGACATTCCTACAGCAAACGCACCCGCTCCAGAAGCTGTGAATCCGGAGGTGAATCCGAATGCGACTGGAGAAAAATCTTCGACAGAGGCATCAACCCCAGATGACTCGGCTCAGGTTCAAACAGATGTTAAAAAAACAGCTCAAGCATCTAAAGAGGATAAGCCAACGGGTGCCAAAGCTGCTAAAGCAGATAAGCCAGAAGCTGCCAAAGCTGCTAAAAAGGACGAGTCGCCAGAAGGGGATAAGCCAGCTGCTAAAGCGGCTAAAAAAGAGAAGGCACCTGCGGTAGAAGACAAGCCTTTTGTTGAGTTTATTCAACAAGACTATTTACCAGCTTTGAAAACAGCACTTGAAAAAAAGGGCGTCCAAAATTTAGAGCTGAAATTTGACAAGAAACCGCTTCAAGAAATCTCAGAATGCTGGCAAGTCAACGGGAGCTGGCAAGGGGGAAAGCGGAACTTTAACCTTTATTTTCCCGAAGAAGACATCCAAAAACAAAGAGCTTTTTCCTGTTTTGAAGGCTCTAAACCTAGTATCATTGAGCCTTTTTTGTGCGATGAGCGCAAGATCACGCTGGATTTAATGGTGTTTGGCGTGACGCAGCGGTTGAATGCTCAAAAGTGGCTGGAAAGAAATTAGTCGGGAAAGGTGAATTTCATTAGTCATTAGATAATTACTAATGACTAATGAGCCATTACAACTCGATAAATTCATAAATGACAATGCCAGTTTCTGGGTGATTATCAACCATGACGTAGCCACTTTTGAGCATTTCTTTCAAAGTGGCTTCTGCCTTGGCAAAGCTTACACCTGTATCCATCACCGCTTGGGTAACGGAAAGTTTGCCACCTCTAGCAGCAGCGGCTTTTACAAGTTTAACCATTAGTTGATCGCGGGTAAGCTCCTGCTTGGTAAGTGCGATCGCAGGTGGCGATAGAGGCACGCCCGTGGAGGATACCCCCAAGCGGTCTTGAAGCTTGGCATTATGTTCCTCCACCATGCCGGGAATCAGAAATAAATCCACGAACTGTCCGACCCCAAACAAACCCCACGTAAACAGCCACAGCAGCCCCGTGCCAATCTTGCCATTGTACAGGCGATGCATCCCCGCTATCGGTGGGGACAAAAAACAGGCTAGCCAAAGAACATAGGCAGTCGAGACGTTCTTCATAAGATTCCTAGCGCTTCAGATGTCCTAACTTCAATCATAGGATTTTGTTCTTAACTCTTGCACCTAGGAATTGAGCAACAAGAACTCTGAAGATGTCACAAAACTTGACAGCGTGTAGTAAGTCTTAACGTAGCAAGTGCGATCGCTCTCGTGTAGATTGGTAGACTGGAACGCAAGCCTTTGAGTGAAAGCGACGGAATCATAATAATAAGAGAAACAAGAGAGACAAAGAATATGGTGGATTCCCTCAAAAAACCCAGCTTTGAAGAATTAAGACCTGGGGTGAAAATACCTGCGAAAGAAACCCTACTGACGCCCCGGTTCTACACCACCGACTTTGATGAAATGGCGAAGATGGATCTGTCGCCAAATGAAGATGAACTCAAGGCGCTGATGGAAGAATTCCGCGCTGACTACAACCGTCACCACTTCGTGCGGGATGCCGAGTTTGACCAATCCTGGGATCATATTGATGGGGAAACGCGCCAGTTATTCATTGAATTTCTAGAGCGTTCCTGTACAGCAGAATTCTCCGGATTCCTACTCTACAAAGAACTCGGACGCCGATTGAAGGACAAAAACCCGCTTCTGGCAGAAGGCTTTAACTTGATGTCGCGGGATGAAGCTCGTCATGCTGGCTTCCTGAATAAGGCAATGTCAGACTTCAATATGTCACTAGATTTAGGGTTTTTGACCAAGAATCACAAATACACCTTCTTTAAGCCGAAATTCATCTTCTACGCGACCTATCTGTCCGAGAAGATTGGTTACTGGCGGTATATCACCATTTACCGGCACCTAGAAGCACATCCCGAAAACCGAGTTTATCCAATCTTCCGCTTCTTTGAAAACTGGTGCCAGGATGAAAACAGGCACGGCGACTTCTTCGACGCCGTAATGAGAGCGCAGCCCCAATTCTTGAACGATTGGAAGGCAAAGCTGTGGTGTCGCTTCTTCCTGCTGTCGGTGTTTGCGACGATGTATCTCAACGACATCCAGCGTTCCAAATTCTATGCCACACTTGGTCTGGACGCACGGGAATATGACATTCACGTGATTCAGAAGACCAACGAAACCGCAGGACGGGTGTTCCCAGTGATTCTGGATGTAGAGAAGCCAGAATTCTACGAGCGCCTAGAAGTGTGCATCAAAAATAATGAGAAGCTGGGTGCGATCGCAACCTCCAACACCCCCAAATTCCTGCAATTGTTCCAGAAGCTACCCCTTTATGCTTCTAATGCTTGGCAGCTGCTGCGCTTGTACCTAATCAAGCCGATTGACATGACAGCCGTGCAAGGTAAAGCCCGCTAATTTTGAGCATCTTCCCTCAACTAAAGTGGTTCTGTACTAAGCAGAGCCACTTTTTTTATCCTTATCAAAATTCTTCATAAATATAAAACTGACGCAACCCCCATGACGAAGACCTTTAGCATCTCGCGCCTCAGCCCGCTAGACGCACAGACGCTAACTTGCCTTTCTTTGCGCCTTTGCGCCTTTGCGCGAAACTCTATACTGTTCGCAATCAGCACTTCCTTGATTTTGGGGATATCGTCTGCCCAAACTCAAACCCAGGCTCAAACCCAGCCACAAGAAACGCCCAAGCCAGAGGCTAGCGAGTTGGATTTAAGCCCAGAAATTATTGAAAATAGCCCGGTTTTGCAGCGTTGGCGGCGAGACGTGCCGAATATGTTAGAAGAAATTCGCAATGACCCCAGCTTTCGGACTAGGGTGCGCCTCGGCTACTCCCAGTTTCCTTCATCTGGGCAAGCCGGGGGAGTTAATATTGGCGTGGAGGACGTGTTTATTGGTCGCACCGGCTTAACCGTCAGTGGGGATTATCAAACTGCGTTCAAGGGTCAGCGCGAGGCTTATGGAGCAGATTTACGATACTATGTAGTTCCCTTGGGCAGCTACATCAACATCGCACCCCTGGTAGGCTATCGGCATTTAGAAACTGACCGATACTCAACAGATGGCTTACATGTGGGTGCGAAGCTGATGTTCGTTTTATCTCGTACTGGTGCAGCCGATATCTCCTTAACTCAGAGTTGGGTTGCTCCTGCAACGAATGAAGAAGTCGGAATTACAAAGCTTTCTGTCGGCTATGCCTTTACCCGCAATCTGCGCTTATCAACAGACATTGAGAAGCAAAATGCAAGACAACGCAAAGATAGCCGGGTTGGCATTGTACTAGAGTGGATGCCTTAAATTAAGTGTTTAAATAATTGAATATTGCAATGTTTACAGCATTTAACCCTAAAAACCTCTAAATTTGAATGCCATTACAAAAAGAGCCTTTGCCGACCTATGAACGCCTCAGACAATTTAGAGCTGTTTGGGCTATTTTTGCAACATACACCCACTGCCGTAGCGATGTGCGATCGCCAGATGCGTTACTTGCTCGCTTCTCGTCAGTGGCTAATCGATTACGGGCTGGATGAGCAAAATCTGATTGGGCGATCGCATTACGAAGTTTTTCCTCACCTTCCCGACCAATGGCGGCACAAGGCTGAGCTAGTTTTAACTGGGGCGAGTGTAGAAGAGTACCAGGAAAGTAGCTTTGTTTGCCCTGACGGTTCCTCGGTGCCGATAAAGTGGAGCCTGCATCCTTGGAAGCACCCTAGCGGGGAAAGGGGTGGATTGATCCTGTCGGCAGAGATGATCCAAAGTGAGGACTTTTTCCATTCCATCTACGAGGGCGTGGAAAACGCCATCTTTGTTTTAGATGTGGACGCCCAAGGGGTTTTTCGCTACCTTAGCTGGAATCGACCGATAGCGATGGTTACTGGCATCAGTAGTGCCCAAGCGATGGGCAAAACTCCCCATGAACTATTTGGTTTAGAGTTAGGTAATTCTTTGCATGATAGATATACAAAATGTCTCGTCGCAGGGGAATGTACTTTTTACGAGGATTGCATTCCCTTGCAGGGTGTAGACACTTATTGGCTAACGACTTTAACTCCACTGCGGGATGCTGCGGGTCGCATCTATCGAATTATCGGCACCGGAAGTAATATCAGCGCTCTCAAGCAGGTGGAAGAAGCGTTGCGGCAATCAGAAGCTCGGTTCCGAGAACTCGCGCAGCGAGAAGAACTACTCAATCGTCTTGCTAGTCAAATTCGCAGTTCGCTGGATCTCAATACCATCTTGGAAACAGCCGTGCAGGAAATCCGCAGGCTGCTGCAAATTGAGCAGTGCCTTTTCATGTGGTATCGTCCCAATGGTGAGTCGGCAAGTTGGGAGATATTGCATGAAGCGAAGGTAGACAATTTGCCTAGCTTTCTGGGTTGCTATCCAGAGGAACCGACCAGTTTTCAAGTAAGACAACTCTTAAACCGAGAAATCATCCATTTGGATAATATTGAAGCGTTAACCGACCCCAATTCACGGCAGTTCTTCCAATCGCTGGGGTACGTTTCTATACTAAATTTTCCGATAATGACTCGCACGGGCGAACTTGGTGTAGTTGCCTGCGGTCAATTTAGCAGTCCTCGAACTTGGCATGACGATGAAGTGGAACTGCTTTCGGCGGTTTGCGACCAAGTCGCGATCGCGATTAACCAAGCAGAACTTTATACTCAAACTCGTGAAGCCGCAGCGATCGCTCAAGCACACGCCACCCGGCTCGAAACCACGCTTCAGGAACTCCAACGTACTCAGTCTCAACTGGTTCAAAGTGAAAAAATGTCCAGTTTGGGTCAGCTAGTGGCTGGAGTCGCGCATGAAATCAATAATTCCGTTAACTTCATCTACGGGAATTTAGCCCCGGCGAGCGAATACACGCGAGACATTCTTGGGTTACTGCAACTATATCAACAGCAATATCCCCATCCAACGCCAGAAATTCAAGACGAAATTGCCGCGATTGACCTAGATTTTCTCATCAAGGACTTGCCTAAATTACTCTCTTCAATGAATGTGGGGGCAGAGCGCATTTGTGAGATTGTGCGTAGCTTACGCAATTTCTCCCGCCTTGACGAAGCCGAGATGAAACTGGTAGATATTCATGAAGGCATCGAAAGTACGCTCCTAATTCTGCAAAACCGCTTCAAATCCAAACCAGATCATCCCCCTATCCAGCTAATCAAAGAATATGGCAACCTACCTAAAGTAGAGTGCTATCCAGGGCAGCTTAACCAAGTATTTATGAATCTTCTCACCAATGCAATTGATGCTTTGGATGAGTCTAACAAAAAGCGATCGCTTGAACAAATCAAAGCCGACGCCAGTATCATTCGGATTCGTACCGACGTGTTGACAAATAACCGAGTCGTAATCAAGATTTCCGACAATGGGCCAGGAATGGCAGAGGAAGTCAGAAAGCGACTTTTCGATCCTTTCTTCACAACTAAGCCTGTCGGTATTGGCACAGGGCTTGGGTTGTCGATTAGCTATCAAATTGTGGTCGAAAAACACGGCGGTCAACTCAAATGTATTTCAGCGCCCGGTCAGGGGGCGCAATTTCTGATAGAAATTCCCCTGCATCCGCCATCACACATTTGATACTATTGCCGATGAATTCGTAATTTTTAACAAAAAGGGCGGATATTTAATTCCGCCCCAAAAAGGATTATTGATTATGAAAATTTAGCAAGCTGAAAACTCAAACATCAAGAAAATTTTTGCGATTTTTCACCTTTGAATTGTCTAGCGATTGCCGATTTCTGGTGCCCGCAACGACAACAGGGGAATATCCGCCTGTGCTTGGGTCGGAACCTGTCGCCCACTCGCCAGCGTCGGAACTGAACCTCGCAGTCGCTCCGTCAGCTGCAAAGTGGTTGCGTCGTAAATTTGAGTCAGGATTTTGGGGTACAAGCCAATGCCAATAATCGGCACCAACAGACAGGCGATGATGAACACCTCTCGTGGTTCCGCATCGATCAAGGCTTCGTGTTCCACTAATTCCTTATTCTCCGGCCCGTAGCAAATTTCTCGCAGCATCGAGAGTAGGTAGATGGGGGTCAGAATCACGCCAACGGCGGCTAGAAAGACCACCACGACCTTGAAAGTGGGGTTATAAGCATCGCTGGTCGCAAAGCCGACAAACACCATTATCTCTGCCACAAATCCGCTCATCCCTGGCAATGCTAATGACGCGAGGGCACAAGTCGTCCACATGGCAAACATCTTTTTCATCCTCAGCCCGACGCCGCCCATTTCATCCAGCATAAGGGTGTGGGTGCGGTCATAAGTGGCTCCCACAAGGAAGAACAAGCTTGCCCCAATCAAACCGTGGGAAACCATTTGCAGTACCGCACCGCTCAAACCCAAGTCAGTAAATGTGGCAATCCCAATCAGCACAAATCCCATGTGGGAAATCGAGGAATAAGCGATTTTCCGTTTCAGATTACGCTGGGCAAACGAGGTTAGGGCGGCGTAGATGATGTTGGTAACGCCCAAAATTACCAAAACGGGCGCGAACACGGCATGAGCATCGGGTAGCATCTGGGCATTCATCCGAATCAGCGCATAACCGCCCATCTTCAGAAGAATTCCTGCTAGCAACATATGCACTGGCGCAGTCGCTTCGCCGTGAGCATCTGGTAGCCAAGTATGCAGGGGAATAATCGGCAACTTGACGCCGTAGGCAATCAGAAACCCTGCATAGATCCAGAGTTGGAAAGTTAGGGGGTAATCCTTGGCAGCGATCGCCCTCATATCAAACGTCACGGTATCGCCGTAGAACGCCATCGCCAAGGCGGCTACTAAAATGAACAGCGACCCGCCAGCCGTATAAAGAATGAACTTGGTAGCCGCGTACAAACGCTTCTTACCGCCCCAAATTGCCAGCAGCAGGTACACCGGAATCAGTTCCAGTTCCCACACCAGGAAAAACAACAGCATATCCTGGACCGCAAACACTGCAATCTGACCGCCGTACATCGCCAGGAGCAAAAAGTAAAACAGCTTCGGCTTAAACGTCACGGGCCACGCTGCCAAAGTCGCCAGGGTGGTGATAAAGCCGGTGAGCAAGACTAGCGGCATTGATAAGCCATCTACGCCCACCGACCACCTTAAGTCGATTTGGGGTACCCAGGAGTAACTTTCCACCAATTGCAGACCGGGATTGGAAAAGTCGTACTGAGTATAGAAGGCATAAACTATCACTACGAAATCAATCAGCCCAATAATTAGGGCGTACCAGCGTACCGTCTTACCCTCTTTATCTGGTATTAACGGAATCAACAGAGATGCCGCGATGGGGAACAGGATGATAAAAGTCAGCCAAGGAAAATTAGCTGTATTCATGAGATATCAAATCGTGAGCAACAAGGTTTAGCTGTCAGCTATGAGTAAGTGTACTTAAAAAGGAAAAAGGAAAAAGTTTTCAGCTTTTTCCTTTTATCTTTTGTTGACAGCGGGTAGAAACACGCAGCGAGCGGTTTCTAAATTTAAGTCACACCAAAGACAATCACGCCCACTAGCACCGCCCCAAACACAATCAGGGCATAGAATTGGACGCGACCAGTTTCAAAGTATTTCAGACTTTCACCACTCAACAGCGTCGCTAAGCCGGTGAAGTTGACTGCGCCATCAACCACGCGGAAATCCACTTCCATGACTTGTCGCGCTAAGCGACGGCACCCTTGAACGAAGAGGGTGTCATAGATTTCGTCGAAATACCACTTGTTGAGCGACAGCTTGTAAAAGAAGGGGATTTTAGCAGCGATCGCAGCGGGATCGATCTTGCCTCTCAAGTACATCAGAGAAGCCAGCGTAATTCCAATCAAGGCAATTCCGACCGAATTACCCCCCATGATCAGAAATTCTGTCAAATCAAACTCAGTGGCTTTTTCCAGCACCTCAGTCAGCGGTTCGCCGGGGGCGTGAATGAATTCCTCAAAATAATTGTGGAAAGGCGTCCCAACCAAACCAATCAGCATCGACGGCACCGCCAGAACAATCAGGGGCAGCGTCATCGTCAGCGGCGACTCGTGCGGATACTCGCTATGACCGTGGTCATCATGGCTGTCATGGGCTTTGGAGGATAACTCTCTGGTATCCATCGCCCCAGGGCCAAAAGCAAATTCAACCTGGGGAGATTTAGTCGCCCCTAGTAGTTCCTGCTTGATGCCTGATTCATGCCCTCGGAATTTGCCCTCAAACGTCCGGAAATACATCCGGAACATATAGAAAGCAGTCATTCCCGCCGTCAGCCAACCGACGAACCACAGCGCCGGATTTGCCCCAAAAGCGCTGCCTAGAATTTCGTCTTTCGACCAGAACCCAGCGAAAGGTGGAATCCCGCTGATCGCGAGCGTTCCAACCAAAAAGGTGAGGGAGGTAATCGGCATATACTTCCGCAGTCCGCCCATCATCCGCATATCCTGAGCCAAGGCGGGATCGTGACCCACAACTGATTCCATGCCGTGAATCACAGAACCCGAACCCAAAAACAGCATCGCCTTGAAGTAGGCGTGTGTCATTAGGTGAAATAGACCGGCAGTATAGGCACCGACGCCCATTGCCATTACCATGTAGCCCAGTTGGGACATGGTGGAATAAGCGAGACCCTTCTTGATGTCGTTTTGGGTAATGGCAATAGTTGCCCCCAAAAATGCAGTAAAGGCACCCGTCCAGGCAATCACGTTCATTGCGACTGGGATGCCTTCAAACACGGGATACATCCGCGCAATTAGGAAGACGCCCGCAGCCACCATCGTTGCCGCGTGAATCAGGGCGCTGATGGGGGTAGGGCCTTCCATCGCGTCTGGTAGCCAGACGTGCAACGGGAACTGAGCAGATTTCGCCACTGGTCCCATAAACACTAAGATTGCGAACAGAGCCGCAAGGCCGGTACTTAGGTAGCCTGATGCGACAAATGCTTGCAGGCGATCGCCGATTACGTCAAATTCAAAGCTGCCCGTCGCCCAGTACAGCCCCAGCATCCCTAACAACAGCCCGAAGTCGCCGACGCGGTTGACGACAAAAGCCTTTTGGCAAGCATCGGCTGCTGCCTTGCGGTCATACCAGAATCCGATCAGTAGGTAAGAACACATACCGACCAGTTCCCAGAAAATATAAACCTGTACCAAGTTGGGGCTGACCACCAAACCCAACATGGAGGAACTAAACAGGCTCAGATAGGCATAGAAGCGCACATACCCCGGATCGTGAGCCATGTAGCCATCGGTGTAAATCATCACCAGGAAGGCAACTGTCGTCACGATGACCAGCATCAGGGCCGTCAAGTGGTCAATCGTGTAGCCCATATTCAGGTGAAAATTTCCCGCTGCTGCCCACTCCAGGCTACGAGTATAGGTAGCATGACCTTGAATTTGACTCCAGAGCAACGCCAAGGAGAAACTCATCGCCGCCCCTAGCAGGGAGACTATAACCACGGCGTTGAACTGCCGCAGACTGTTGGTAAATCGATTAATCGAGATTAGTCCCAGACCAACCAGCATCGCCCCAGCTAGCGGCAGGACTGGGATGATCCAGGCATACTGATAGAGCAGTTCCATCACTGACGCCTACTTTATATTTCTTCACTAACTTGGTAAGACCGTTTACATTGTGACACAGACGGTCTCTAAAGTATTTATAACTAACAGTTTAGACAGCCAGAAACCTGTCAGCCAAAAATTAAACCCACCGATTCTCTCTATCGGTGGGTTTAAGAACGGGTAAAACGTTGCATTCAGGTTGAAAAGTTACAAGCAGCAAAAAAATTTATCATGATTTACGCACTGAAAGCTTGAAACCGAGATCCCCCGAACCCCCTTGAAAACGGGGAACCGGACAATTCCCTGCTTTATCGGCGGATGTAAAGGGGATCTCTGCGTCAGTCCTATTTATCTTGGATAGGAGCAGCTATCTCCAACTTCAGGCAGAATTTGGCAAATAACTTACCATAATTTTTTCTAATGCCATGCGTAAATCATCCCGCCCTTGAAAGCTATCAATGCGGTGAACTACCTTGCCGTTTTCAATCAGAACGATCGTGGGTAGAGTCTGGAGGCGATAAGTATTCGCCAGTTTTAAATTTTGATCGGCATTAATTCCAACTAATTTGACTTGTTCGCCCCATTCAGATTGAACTCTAGTCAGGAGGGGGTTAATTAGCCGACATAATCCACACCAGGGTGCCCAAAAATGAACTAGGACTGGGGTGGAAGATTCTAAAACTTCTTGTGTAAACGTCCGTTCGTTAACAGAAAGCACCATGATCCCTCTAGTTTTATTCGCTTTTACTATTGAAAGTCAGCCAAAAGGAGGAAGTGGAACAATAAACAATGAAGTAAAATCCTTCAGCTTACTCTAGCGCAACTGGTATGCCAGTGCGTATCTACTACGTCTAGGCATCTATGGGGAAGCTAAGGCGGTAGAACCAGAGCGTAATTAAGCTGAAAGTTATTTGGAATCATGCTACATCCATTTGGGATCGCGTGGCTCAGCATAATTGCGGAACTCACACTACCATCTGACAACACCTGTCGCCTGGATCAACCAGGGATGCGCCCACCACAACAGCAGAATGAAAGCAGTGACCCCCAGATACGCAGGGCGGAGAAACTCTTGCCATTTCAGGGTTTGATGCCCTTCCAGGAGCGCCTGGAAGGGGACAACAGAGGTGCGAGCTTTCACAGCCTCGAAAGCTTCCCCATAGCGAGCCAAGAGACGGCGATCGCCATGCCAAACTGCGAATAAATGATGCAGCACTAGCCCTACTGAAGTTAAGAGGGTAAAAGTTGTGCCGACCCAAAGCGTATGAGCAATACACCAAATCACCTGTCCAACCATTTGGGGATGCCTGGTGATGCGGATAATGCCGGTTTCGTAAAGATGCACTTGAGGCTTTTCGATAGCAGCAATTTCTAGCAAGTTGAAAGTTGCTGGATAAAGAAACAGAAATGAGATAGCCGAAAGCACCCACACCACCGACTGAACGCCGGGGACGCCCTGAACTTGCCACAGTTGCAGCCCATCATAACGATGATTAATGAAATAAACGATCAACACCACTGCTAGAGGAAGACTGACGAGGGCAAATAAGATGCGGTAGAGGCGGGGGCCGATTTTTTTTTCGCCCCAAGGACGCAGTGCAGCGAGACCACTGTGAGCGATCGCAAACCCAAAAAGCAGTCCCAGCATTATGTAGTGGCTAGGAGTCAAAACGCGAAAGAAATTCATAAACTTTTACGTAATTTCCAGTAGAAAATAGACCCCCCAAGTATTCCCTGAGAGACTTGATCTCGTGTTGTGTTACTGTCGATGACTGAGAGGCTTTACAACGAAGTGGGCTATCAATCGCTTGAGTCCAGCCCCATCTCTCGCAAGAGAGCGCTTAGCGATCCTTCGGTCATTGGTGATGGGTCATCGGTCAAATGTCAGCAGTAACCAACAACTGACAACTGACAACCGACAAAAAGCTAACAGATCGCCGAGCTTTATGCCTCAGTCGCTCCTTTCCCTTTTCAGGTAAAGCCTGTATGTCTGACCTTCCTTTCACTTTAGACCAACTCCGCATTCTTAAAGCGATCGCCGCCGAGGGAAGCTTCAAGCGTGCCGCCGATAGCCTGTACGTCTCGCAACCCGCTGTCAGCCTCCAAGTCCAAAACTTAGAGCGGCAGTTGGATGTGCCGTTGTTTGACCGGGGAGGACGCAGGGCACAACTGACGGAAGCAGGGCACCTACTTCTCAGCTACGGCGAAAAAATCTTGACGCTTTGTCAAGAAACCTGCCGCGCCATTGAAGACTTGCAAAATCTCCAGGGTGGCACCCTGATTATAGGAGCTTCGCAGACGACAGGAACTTACTTACTGCCCCGAATGATTGGGATGTTCCGCCAGCAGTATCCAGATGTAGCAGTACAATTACACGTTCACTCGACGCGCCGCACGGCGTGGAGTGTCGCCAACGGGCAAGTTGACCTGGCAATCATTGGGGGAGAGGTTCCGTCCGAACTACAAGAAGCACTAAAAATTATTCCTTATGCTGAAGATGAACTAGCGCTGATCTTGCCAGCCTTACATCCCCTCGCCAAAATTGGGACTATCCAAAAAGACGATCTTTACAAATTGCAGTTCATTGCCTTAGACTCCCAATCCACCATCCGCAAGGTGATTGACCAAGTACTGACTCGCTGTGGTATCGATACCCGACGCCTCAAAATAGAGATGGAACTTAACTCGATTGAGGCAATTAAAAATGCCGTGCAGGCAGGACTTGGGGCGTCGTTTGTCTCCCTATCGGCGATCGAAAAAGAGTTGCAAATGGGCATCCTCCACTACGCAAAAATTGAAGAGGTAGTGGTCAAGCGAATGCTATGGGTGATTGTGAACCCCAATCGCTACCGCTCCAAAGCAGCAGAAGCGTTTAGCCAAGAAATTTTACCTGCCTTTGCCTCCCCCGGATGGGGAAGAGAAATGGAAGCATCCACTCCAATCGAAGCCGATGGGTTCAAGGCAGCTGCTCCTAACTCCGCAGGCAGTTAATTCCAGTATTAGCCATCTGTTAGTTGCTAATCGCGAATGGAAGTATGGCTACTAGCTCTTAAACAATTAGCAATTAGCAACAATCGATTAGGATTTGACCAGTAACTCCTCATGGAAATTTACTGTACCCGTCCCGGCTGCCCTCGTCCCCTGAATTTTTTTGCCGATCTTGATGACAACAACCTTGTCAAAACGGTGCAGCAGAAGTATTGCACCGCCTGTGGAATGCAGCTGATTTTAGATGGTCGGTATCTATCGGCAAAGCTGTTAGGACGAGGGGGATTTGGTGCAGCGTTTTTGGCACGCGATCGCCGCACGCCTGGAATGCGCCGATGCGTCGTCAAACAGTTTCAGCCAGTGGGAGATTTAACGCCGGATCAGCTACAAATTGCCCAAAATCTATTTGCACGGGAAGGAGAAGTTTTAGAAGAACTCGGCAGCCATCCTCAAATTCCCGACTTGTTTGCTTTCTTTGATATCACAGTCCCCAGCATTCAACCGGGAAAACAGGACAAGTTTTTCTATCTGGTGCAGGAATTCATCGATGGGCATAATTTGGAAGAGGAACTGGCGCAGAAGGGGCAGTTCTCCCCAGACGAGGTGTTATTCGTGCTGCGAGAAATCCTGCCGGTGCTAAAGTTTGTTCACGATAGCAGCTCCATCCATCGAGATATCAAGCTTTCCAACATTATGCGCCATCGCAACGGTCGGCTTTATCTCTTAGATTTTGGTGCTGTTAAGCAGGTGACGAAGGCAACGCCTGGTGGATCGTCAACCGGAATTTATTCAATGGGATTTGCACCACCAGAGCAAATGGCTGGGGGTCAAGTGTATCCTTCAACAGATTTGTATGCCTTGGCGGTGACTTGCATTATCCTACTCACGGGCAAGCAGCCAACCGAGTTATTTGATGTCTATACAAATCAGTGGAATTGGAGACCTCATGTAGCTGCGATCGCTACCGCAGCGGTAGCTAGGGAGTGGAATCGCTTCGCCGCTATTTTAGACCAGATGCTTTTGAGTGCGCCGAATCAACGGTTTCAGTCTGCTGATGAAGTGCTGCACGCTCTGACTTCATCACCGCCACCACCACCTCCGGCACCACCTACTCAGATGCCCACCCGCGTCACTGCCCCCGCTGCCCCCCTCACGCCTCCTACTCCAGCCCCGACTCCTCAGCCACCCGCCCCCATTTCTCAACCCGCCTCTCGACCGAGATTTTCTCTACTGGAGGTTTTAGGTGGGGCAGCTTTTACAGGGTTTGAAGGCGGATTGTTATTTATTGCTTTGGGTAGTTTGCTGCCATCCCCAGGGCTGAGCGTTGGATTGTTGGGGATGATGATTGGGGGTCTATTGTTTGCTCAATACCGACGCTTCATTGAAAAATTGGATTTATTCATTATTGCAGGAATAACCCTGGCGATTATGCTGTTTTTTCCCGTTTTACGAGACGGGTTTCCCCTGGAGATAGTCGTTTTTGTGGCTATGTTGGCTGGAGCAGGCGCGATCGCAGTGACTGCTCTATTTCGCCTAATTTATAAATTACTTGCTAATTTTCTCTAAGCTAATCGTGAGCTTCCTGAGTAACCATCATGTCCCAAAAAAACGAAACCACGGTTCTCGTCTTAGCCCTCCTGCTCACTGCTGCTTTATTAGGCGCTGGCTTTTGGTGGTTTACCAAGCGCTCTGGTGTTGACCTCGGTCGTTTAAACCAAACCACCAACCCCAGTGATGCTGCCAACGATCGGGAAAATCAGCCCAATCGCTCAACACCCTCCACCGGCGAAGGCTTTCCCCAAGTGCAGAACGTTCCTACTGGGCTGTTTAGCTACGGTGGCAGCACCTCTTGGGCACCGATTCGACTCGCAGTAGACTCGCGGATGCAAGCGGCGCGACCTGAGTTTCGGCTGCGCTATGTTGAGCCAAATACCGGCCCTGCTAGCTCTGGCGCTGGCATCAGAATGTTACTAGACGGGAAAATAGACTTCGCCCAATCTTCGCGACCGATTCTGACGAGCGAGTATAACCAGGCACAGCAGCGAGGGTTCGGGCTTAAAGAGATTGCGATCGCAATTGATGGATTGGCAGTCGCGGTTAACCCAAACCTGAATATCCCAGGTTTGACCTTAGATCAGTTGAAATCTATCTATACGGGCAAGATTACTAATTGGCAAGAATTAGGCGGCCCGGATATCCCAATTAAACCCTATTCTCGTTCCCCAAATGCTGGAGGAACGGTGGAACTATTTGTGGAAGAAGTTTTGAACGGTCAACCTTTTAGTGCCAATGTTGAATTTGTCTCTACCACGACTCAAGCACTGCAAAAACTTGGTGGTAGCCCTGGAGGAATTTACTTTGCTTCTGCTCCTGAAGTGGTTCCACAATGTAGTATCAAGCCTTTGCCACTTGGGCGGAGAGCGGGTGAATTTGTAACGCCTTACCAAGAGCCTTTTGTGCCGCTGCAAACGTGCCCTAGTCAACGCAATCAGCTGAATATTCAGGCTTTTCAAACGGGTCAATATCCCCTGACTCGGAAGCTATTTGTGATTATTAAACGGAATGGTCAGAGAGAACAGCAAGCGGGTGAAGCTTATGCAAATTTGTTGCAGATAGAACAAGGACAGCAACTGATTTCTGAGGCTGGATTTGTTAGGCTCCGCTAATTACTCTCGTTTAAAACGTGATTTAAACTAAATATTTCAACGCGAAAAAGAATTTAATTAGACTTATCAATAAGACCTATTTCTTCCTGCTTAACCATCCATGTCCCATAAAAATGAAACAACGGTTCTTGTTCTGTCCCTATTGATTACGGCAGGTGTTTTGGGGGCTGGTTATTGGTGGTTTAAGAGCAATTCCAGTCCCCCAATTGCTCCGGGAAACCCTGATTCGGTGAAATCAAGTCCAGTTCCTATCGCACCAGGTTCTATCAGCACTCGAATTAGTATAGGGGAAAAATCTTTAGCAACGGCGAATGCTAACTCCGAGAAACAAGCAGGAGTGCAAGCATTTGCAAGCGGGGATTTTGCTAGCGCGATCGCTAACTTTCAATCATCCCTCCAAGCGAATCGCAACGATCCAGAAACTTTAATTTATCTCAACAATGCCCGAATCGGCAAGCAAATCAGCTATACCATTGCCGTCTCCGTACCCATTAGCACGGATGTAAATGGAGCTTTAGAAATGTTGCGGGGCGTCGCTCAAGCTCAAACGGAAATTAATCAATCTGGGGGAATTAAAGGAATTCCGGTAAAAGTAGCGATCGCGAATGACGATAATAATCCAGAAATTGCCAAACAAATTGCTACCGCCTTGATCAATAATCCAGAAGTGCTGGGTGTGGTCGGCCCTTATTCGAGCGATGTCACTTTGGCGGCAGGAACTACTTATAACGATGGCAAATTAGTCATCATTTCCCCGACCAGCACCTCAATTAAACTTTCCGGCTTTAGCCCGTATGTTTTTCGGACAGTTCCCAGTGACTACGTAGCAGCCAGGGCATTATCTGACTATATGCTCAACAAATTGCAACGGAAAAATGCAGCCGTTTTCTTTAATTCCCGGAGTGCTTATAGCCAATCGCTGAAATCGGAATTTGTCGCTGCCGTATCTTTAGGAGGCGGACAAGTATCGAATGAGTTTGACTTATCCGAACCGGGTTTTAGTGCTGCTAGGAGTATCGATCTAGCGATCGCTCAAGGTGCCCAGGTGCTAATGTTAGCAGCGAATACAGATACTTTAGACAAAGCCCTGCAAGTCGTGCAGCTAAATCGCAAACGATTAAAGCTCTTGGGGGGAGATGATGTTTACACACCCAAGACTTTGGAAGTGGGCGGTGAGGCAGCAGTTGAGATGGTGCTGGCAGTGCCTTGGCATATCAATGGCGATCCGACTTCTAACTTTCCCCGCCAATCCCGACAACTATGGGGTGGCGACGTCAGTTGGCGTACCGCTTTGTCTTATGACGCTACCCAGGCTTTGATTGCAGCCTTGCAGCGCAATCCCACCCGAACCGGAGTCCAAAAATCCCTAATTGCATCGGATTTTTCGTCTACTGGGGCATCGGGCATCATCCGGTTTTTACCGTCAGGCGATCGCAATGCTGCCGTCATTCTCGTCCGCATTCAACTGGGTACCACCTCCGGTACCGGCTACGATTTTGTACCCCTTCGTCCTTAATAGGTTGGTAGCCATGAAAGGGCAATCGTCAGGACAACAAACTGATGGCAATCGGCTCAAAAAGCTAATTATTGTTAACACTCAAAGCAGACGCAGGTAAACAGAGCAAATTATCCCCTTGAGTTCTGATTAATCCTTTTTGACGTAACTTACCCATTAAGCGAGTCACAGTGACACGGGTAGAACCGATGGCACTGCCAATTTGGGCATGAGTCAGGGGAAATGGCAGACAGTAACCGCTATCTTGGGGTTCGCCAAATTCTTCGATCAACAGCGTCAGAAATCCCAACAGCCGATCGATTGTCCGTCGCTGTCCTAGGGTACTCAGCCACAGTAGCTTGCGCTGGTGCTGATACCGGAACGCATCAAATACTTCGCGACGGAAGTGAGGCCAGTTGTCCAGGTCATGCCAGTACATCCAAACTACAGAAGTTTGATCGACGTGGGCATAAGCCTGAAGGGTAAACGGTGACTGGGCAACAATTTCAAACGGTTGTCCTGCACCCACAAAGCCTAAAAAAGCTTCTTCTGGACTCAAACGCAGGACTTTAGCAGCGGAAGAACTGGTGTTAGCGCTAACTTGAGCCGTACCGACTAAGCGGACGGCACCCCGTTGGACTAAATACAAAAGTCCTGGTCTAGCTGGAATTCGCTCATCTTTACTGAAAGTCCGATAACGGTAGTGTTCCTGCGCCCAGTCTAGAATCCGTTGCCAGGTTAAAAACGGTCGTGATACCTCTGATGTGGAGGATGGTGATTGCATAAGTGGCAAGCGATGATCTTTTATAAATTTTACCAAGCTTACAAGGTAGCAAAAAATACTTCCTCACGCGCCTGCTTGAGTTAGATATTATTCTGGGAAAGTTCTAACCTTAGGTAGAGGTCATAAAACTAGACTAGATAAGCGAAATACGCCTTTCAAAGGGAGTGAGTGTGAAGGTGAATTTACCGGCTGTTCATTACCCATCGCTGAAGCAACAGATGCTTATTCAGCTACAAGCAGCTATCGGTTTGTACAGAGAAAGATACCTTCTCGACAAGGACGCGATCGCTTCACATCCGCCAGAGGAAAATACGCCGTTGGCTGAGTTGATGAGCGGCGCTGAAATCCCTCTCCAGCGATTTCAGGAGGGTAAAGGCATCCGATACAGGTCGAGTGTCGCCCTCAAATTTGCAGCTCTCTGGCACGTGCCAGCATTGGAAATTGCAACTGAGCTAGCTGCCTATCTCTGTACTAGCGTCGATGACGCTCAGGGAAAGGTGGGTTTACAAAATTTGACAATTCAAGTGATTCCTCCCGGTTTCATTGATTTCCAACTCACCGATACGGAAATAGCCCGTTGGTTGCAGCTTTTGGTAGTAGGGGTGAGTCAAAGCCAGGGAGTTCCCAATTACCTATTACCAATTCCCGATTACCGGGTACCGATGACTTACCCCCAACCCCTATCAAGTCTTTCAAAAGTACAGTACATCCATGCCCGTTGCTGCTCTTTGCTGCGCTTAGGGCATCGGGAGAAGATAATCCAGCTCAATGACTCGCCTACACTGATGCTAGTCTACCCAGAGCCAATTCCTTGGCTGACTGCGGACGGGCAACTCCAGTTGATTCATCCAGCAGAACGCCACTTGATCGCCCAGTTGTTCGGGTTGCTAGATGAACTGGGGGGCATGAATCAACTGAAGTGGGGAAAACGGGCGTTTGATGCGACTCAGGCTTTTGAAACCTTTGAGCGTGAATGTCGCATTTTTGGCGAAGTCAAGACTCAGATACCCGATCTGGCGCAGGCAAGATTGGGGTTAGTGGGAGTAACTCGCGCAATTTTGAAATCCCTGTTGCAAGACAGGCTGGGCATCTTGGCACCCATCGAACTTTAGTCGTACCACCGCCTACCCCTAGTTAGAAAATTTTGTAAAAAGCACTAGACAAATGGAATGATATGCAATACTATTGCTCTTGTGTGAGGAGCGAACCAGTGAGGGGACCGAGACGAAACACGGCCAGTCGTCGGTCCTCTTTCTGATCTAAAGGGTTTTAAAGTAGAAACATTTCAATGGCAGCGGCGGCACCATCTTTCTCTACACTAGGAGCCACCCACTGCGCGATCGCTTGAACCTCTGCGGGTGCATCCCCCATCGCAACACCAATCCCAGCGTATTCAAGCATCTCCAAATCATTAAAGTTATCGCCAATCGCCATGACATTAGCGGCGTCTAGCCCTAATATCTCTTCGGCTAAGTAACGCACTGCTGTTCCTTTATTCACACTAGGGTGAGTCGCTTCAAAGAAAGTCGCAACAGAGGTAGTCAGGTAAAGTTCGGCTGGGGTGTAACGCTTTCGTAACGTTCCGAGCAAATTTTCAATCACGGTTGTATCGTCACAGAGCGCCAAAACTTTCGTCGGTTCAGCAATCGAGAGGGTATTCCGCAGGTCGCCAACAACGATAGGCTGGATGCCGGAGCGTTCTGAGTAAGCTTTGGTTGCCGATGTCAGTTCTCTGACATACAACTGGTCGTTGATGTAGAAGTGGACGGAAAGCAGCGATCGCAATTCCGGCTCCTCAAAGTGTTCCAACAGTTGCAATACCATTGGCTGAGAAACGGGCGAGTGACGCAGAACTTGGTGGGTGAAAGGGTCTTGAATCCAAGCACCTTGATAAGCCATCACTGGCAACGTCGAGCCAACGTGTTGATGGAAGCGCAAAGCAGAACGATACATTCGACCTGTAGCGATCGCAACGTGAATACCCTTTGCTTGAACGGCACGAATTGCCCGAAGTACAGGTTCTCTGATAGTGTTGGATACACCGGCAATCGTGCCATCAATGTCTAAAACTAATAATCGAATCGCCTTGGCATCTAAACCGGGAGAGTTGACCTCAACTACCTGGTTAGAAAAAGAAGGGTTTGACATGAGTTGTTCGTTGTTCGTTGCTAGAGTAACCAAACTTCTAAACACTAACAACCAAAAACTAATAACTCCTTAAAAGGCTATGACCGAGGCAAAGAATCGCTATCGCGCCAGTCGTCGGGTTTTATTTGCGACGCTTTGGCTCACCTTGTTCGTTTTATCCATTAAAGTTTCAGCAGGTTGGACAACGCGATCGCTCAGTCTGCTAGCGGAGTCGCTGCACACCCTGATTACCAGCTTCAGTATCCTGTTGAGTTTGCTCGTCACTGCCGCACCCGACCGTCTAGCAGGGCGCGAAGTGCATGGTCATAGCAAACTGGAAAGCGTGGCAACGCTTCTGCTTGTGGCTTTTTTGGGCTTTGCTTGCTTAAATTTACTGGGAATGTCCGCCCAGCAGCTAGTCGCTGCGACCAGGGTTGTCGATCTCCCGTATCCCACCTCCGTGAGTCTACCCCTAATTCAATTGCTGGGAGTGGTTGTCTCCACAACCCTAGTCCTCGCCCTCATCGGCGTGTACCAAGCCAGAGTTTTAAATAGCCCTGCTGTGCGGTTTAATTCCATTCAGTTGTTTAAGGATGTGGGGCTAACCCTCTTGGTAGTAGCAGGCTTGGTAGGCGTGATGTGGGGAATTTTCTGGCTCGACGTAATGCTGGCGGTTTTTTTGGTTCTTCTAGCCGCGAGAAGTTGTTGGTACGTCGTGAATTGGCAGTTACCGCTGATGGTGCAACAGACTGCGATCGCTCCCGAAGTTTTGGCGCAAATTGCCCGTCAGGTTGGGGGCGTCACCCACTGTTACCAGATTGAGTCGCGAGGAATTGTCGGGCGTTTGGTGTTGGTGCAGATGCATCTAATTCTGCATCCAGAATTTATGGGAATTGCTTCTCTAATTGCCGAGCGCATCGAGTTGGCGATTCGAGAGCGCTATGGTCCCATTCAAGCCATTTTCTATATTGATGACGATGTTCGAGAGCTGGAAAACTACAGCTCCGCCAATCCAACTTTAGAAGTGAATGGAATTCGTTATCGACGAGATGAGACACACAGCCAAAATTAACTTTGAGCGACGCTTCTGGCGATCAAAGTAGAACTTCATCCCAATTCCGGCTTGTTGACGCTTCACTTTCAATTTGTCTTTTGTCACCCAATTGGGCGGGGGCTATCGACGCCGCAGAACTTTTCTTGCCTGAGTATCTTTCCTGAGTATCAGATAAGCAGATGCGAATCCAGCACTTTCAACCTAGCTGTCTTTGTCTATTTCTAATTCCAAACTCACGTCAATTCCCAATTTCCCGATTTCATTAGTAATTTTTCATCGCCCGTTCCATATCGCGCTTATCATCGCGCCGCTTGACGTCTTCGCGCTTGTCGTGCAGCTTTTTACCTTTGCCAAGACCCAAACTAATTTTAATCCAACCCCCCTTCAAATACATTTTCAGAGGGATTAACGTTAAACCTTGCTGTTCCACCTTGCCAATCAGCTTGCGGATTTCCTGGCGGTGCAGCAGCAATTTGCGAGTGCGACGAGGGTCGTGGTTGAAAAATGCGCCGATGCCCTTGTAGGGCGAAATGTGGACGTTCAGCAGCCATATCTCACCATTGCGAATCAGGGCATAGCCATCTCGTAGATTGGCCTGACCCAGACGAATCGATTTAACCTCGGTGCCAGTTAACTCTATTCCCGCCTCATAGGTTTCCAAAATTTCATAGAGGAAACGGGCTTGCCGGTTATCGCTAAGAATTTTTATCCCTTCGTTCTTTTGACTCATTGCAGCCCATCAGTGGAAAACCTTCCCTTAACGTAGCCTTAAAACAGAACCTGTTGCAATAGACTCTGGAGGGAGCTAGGGAATGAGTCTTAGCGTAACTTCTTGGAGGCGGCTACCAGGGTTCATATCTCGATACGTTGCACCGACTTTCCGACTTCTAACATCTTGGCGTTCTGCTGAAATCTGGGAAGCAGATTGAGCTGCTGCTTTTTGAGCTTCCGCCTTTTTTTCGGCTTCAGCTTGGAGGTGCTGCTTTTCGGTATATTCTGCACTCTTGGCTAAAGCTCTGGCGTAGGTAGGGGTGTCTTGGGGAATCTGTTGCAGATAATTTAACGCACCCGCAAAGTCTGTTCTGAATGCTCGTTCGTAGGCTTGTTGTAACAGATAATCAGCTTTGATATGTTGCTTTTGGGTATATTCAGCAATCTTTGTCTGAACTTTTGCCCCAGCAGGCGTTTGTTGGGGAATGAGTTTGAGATAGTTTAGGGCGCTGGTAAAGTCTTTTTCTGCCGCTCGCTCGTAGGCTTTTTTTAATAATTGTTGAGATTCCGCTTCAACTTTGGGTTGAGTTTTCTGAACAAGTGGCGCTATTTTTTCTTGCCAGTAGGAAATTTTAGGAATCTTACGAGCTGCTTCTAGCACATCTAACCACCGGCTTTCTTTAAATGCTTGTTCGGCGGATTGAAATTGAGCAGCAGCAGTATGCCACTCTTGGCTCCACTCGCGTGCGGTGGCTTGAGCTTCTGGATAGATAGAACTTTCTGAGGGAATAGATTGTGCTAGCGCGATCGCGCCTTGAACATCTCCTGTCTGATATTTGTCCTTCGCGGTAACTAAAATGTTTGATGAAGACTCTGACGGAAAAGCATTCAGCAGAGAATAAAGCCCGCCTGTTATCACTAAACTATTCGCCGCAATCCCGATTCCAAGCCCAGTCAGTATTGGAGAATGTTGAGGTTTGTAAGAGCGAGTATTTCCCTCACCTTTCCTCGATTTTTGAGTTGGAAATTTTTTAATTGTGGCTTTGTGAGTTTCTTTTTTTTGACGATTAAGGACTGCCTTCTGTACGGGTGGTTGGTTGGTTGTCTCTACTGCTGGCTTCTGGCTTCCGTCTAACGACTGGAGAGCTTGCAGTACCTCCGAAGCTGACTGGTAGCGGCTTTTGAAGTGGTAGCGTACCATCTTGTTCAGGACAGAAACTAAGCGATCGCTCAAGACACTCATCGAGAGACTGCTGATAAAAAGGTGCTGCCAGATCAGCTCACCCGTCTCAGGATCTTCTTTTAATTGTGCCGGTTCCACACCAGTTAAGGCTTGGATGGCAATTACTCCCAAAGCATAGATATCGCTATTGCGGCGGGGATGTCCGATGAGTTGCTCTGAGGGAATGTAGCCTAAGCTACCAACCGCTAAAGTCGTTTTACTCTGTGCTAAATCGGGAGCTGAATGCTGTGGCTGCGCTACACCAAAATCTACTAGAAATAACTTGCCATCCTCGGCGCGTCTGACTAAATTGTTCGGTTTCAGGTCGCCATGAATAATGCCGTGGCTGTGAACAAATGCCAGAATACGCAGGGCTTCTTGCAGCATTTCAATCACTTGGGTTTCCGTCCAGCGTTTGACGCAGCCTTTGCTTATTGGCAGTTCCGCACTCAGATGATGTCCCTGAATAAATTCTTGTACCAAATAGAATTCCTGGTTTTCTTCAAAGGAGTCTAACAACTGAGGAATTCGATTATGGGTGCCAAGTTTTGTCAATATTTCTGTTTCGTTGACGAACCGACGCCTTGCACTTTCCAAACTGTTGGGGTCTGAACTTGCAAGACTAAAGTGCTTGACAACGTATTTTGGCTTGCCTACTTGGTGAATGTCTTCGGCAATATAGGTCTGTCCAAAAACTCCAGATACCAGGAGTTGGACAATTTGGTAACGCCCTTTTAGTAGTTTCCCGATCATGGAGTAAATTGCCAGCTTTTTATCTAGTGAATTTTAAAAACACATCTAGATAATTTTTTCAGCAACTCACATCTATTTCCGGAAGCCAGTGACACGTACTGTACAGCTAAGCGCAAATCAATGTAAAATCGCGCCCGGATACCAGAAACTCAGTTTCTCAACCACAGAGCTATTTACACTTTTGTTGTGCCTATACGCTCATGCTGAGCGTCGCTACACCGTTTAGAAGCCTACAGTAAAGGAGCGCATTTCTCAACTTGCGCCCCTGTTGTGGGTCAAAAAAATCAAGTCTATTGCTGTGTCAAAAATGTTTTGACAGTGTGTAGAGGCTTTCGGGTCGGAAAGCCCCTACTTTTCAGATAAACATTGACAAACTAATCTCCAGACACCGATTTACCGTTCGCTCACTGTAATGGTGGCGTGGGTGGTGTGACTGGTGTAATCGACGGGATTGCCGGTGTTACGCCTGGTGTGACCGGCGGTATTACGGGTATCACGGGTGGAACCCCTGGTAGAGCAGGCGGTGTTATGCCTGGTGTGGTTGGTGTTGCTACGCCTGGTGTGGTTGGTGTGGCTACACCTGGTATAGTCGGCGTGGTTACGCCTGGTGCGGTCGGCGGTGTCGGTGTGGTGACGCCTGGTGTGGTTGGTGTGGTGACGCCTGGTGTGGCTGGTGTGGTGACGCCTGGTGTGGCTGGTGTGGTTACACCTGGTGTGGCTGGTGTGGTTACACCTGGTGTGGCTGGTGTGGTTACACCTGGTGTGGTTGGTGTGGTTACACCTGGTGTGGTTGGTGTGGTGACGCCTGGTGTGGTTGGTGTGGTTACACCTGGTGTGGTTGGTGTGGTTACACCTGGTGTGGTTGGTGTGGTTACACCTGGTGTAGTCGGTGTGGTGACGCCTGGTGTAGTCGGTGTGGTGACACCTGGTGTGGTCGGTGTGCCTGGGGCGTTAGATTGGGCAAGACCTGAGGTGGAGATAGCGACGGGCGCTGAAAAGGCTAGAAGAGTAGCAAAGACAAACTTTCTTATCATTTGGGTAGATGCCTATGGTTAAGTTTTATCAAAAGAGCCTGGTTGCATATTGACAAAAGTATGTTTCAGCTCACCAGCCATCCCCTTGCTATGGGTAGAGTCAATCGCCTACCCTAAGAAAGACGTTTGAGCTGAGAGCGATCGCACTTTGGGGGGGTTGACTGGAAGCTGCGGTGTTTCCAGCGAAGCGATCGCATCAAATCACCTGATGGATTGTTTTCACCTATGTAGGTGGAGTTAGACAAGTTCTTCTGTGCCAAAATCGATTTCAACGATTGCGCGATTTTTCTGCAAAGACGCTTTCCTAACGCTATCTGCCACGAAACTCCATGAACTTAGTTATCGGACAAACACTGGGAGGACATTACCAAATCATTAACTCCTTGGGAGGAGGAGGGTTTGGTCAAACTTATCTTGCCCAAGATATGTATCTTCCTGGCACCCCTCGATGCGTTGTTAAGCTACTCAAGCCTCAAGCAACCGATCCCCAGACTTTGCAAACTGCGAGACGCCTCTTCGAGACGGAAGCAAAAGTTCTGCACCAGTTAGGGAATCACGATCGGATTCCTCGACTTTTCGCCTATTTCGAGGAAAATCAAGAGTTTTATCTAGTTCAAGAATTCATTGAAGGTAGCGATCTTAGCCAGGAACTCCCCACAGGCGGTAGCAGTGGAGTCATCCCGCCGCTATCTGAAGATGAAGTAATTTCTCTGTTACAAGAGATTCTTGAAATATTAGAATTTGTTCATCAACAAAATGTTATCCACCGCGATATTAACCCTCGAAATTTAATCAGACGGAAGGAAGATAACAAATTAGTTTTAATTGATTTTGGTGCAGTTAAGCGAATTAGCACTCAAATAATTAAGGGAGCAAAAACTAGCTTTACGGTTGCCATTGGTACTCCAGGCTACTTACCAAGCGAACAAGCGAACGGAAACCCCAAATTAAGCAGTGATATCTATGCGGTAGGCATGATAGGAATTCAGGCTCTCACCGGCTTATTTCCTAACGAATTACCAGAAGATTCTAATACGGGTGAAATCATTTGGCGTAACCATTCATCAGTCAGCACCACTCTGGCAAATGTTTTAGATAAAATGGTGCGTTATGATTTTCGGCAGCGTTACCAATCTGCTGCTGAAGCGTTGCAAGCTCTCAAAGATTTGAAGATACCGACGGGTGTCACAATGATGGTTGCACCCTCTGTAAAATCACCCGTTCGCCCGACAAGTCAGAAAAAAAGCAAAAAATCGCGTTCCCTTCCTTGGAAAATTTTAATCTCAACGATAGTCCTAGTATTGGGAACGGGTGCAACTATTTTTACGGTTAATATTATTAACTCTTCTAATGCAACTGACTTGTATAACCGAGGCAAAACCTTTTCAGAATTAAATCGCAATGAGGAAGCGCTGAATGCTTATGACAAAGCTCTTAAAATTAGACCGGAATACCTAGAAGCGTGGAATGGTCGCGGTCAAATTCTATTCAATCTGAATAAATATAAAGAGGCGATTGAAGCTTACGACAAAGCCATTCAGATTAGCCCAGAATCCTTTGAAGCTTGGGCGGGTCGCGGCTATGTGCTGGATAAATTGGAGCAATACAAAGAGGCAATTGATTCTTTCGAGAAAGCTTTAACTATTAATCCCAATTCGCCAGAAGTTTGGAATGGTCGCGGCGAAGCAATGACGAATTTACAGCAATATCAAGAAGCAATTGAATCTTTTGATAAGGCGGTGCAATTTAAGCCAGACTACTATCAAGCTTGGTACAGTAGGGGCTGGACGTTGCATAATTTGCAAAAATATGAGGAAGCGATCGCGTCTTACGACAAAGCTGTAGAATCTAAATCCGACTACTCCCAAGCTTGGTACAATCGAGGTAACTCGCTAATGAGCTTACAACGTTATCAAGACGCGATTGAATCTTATGATAAGGCGGTAAGATTTCAACCAAATCACTACAAAGCTTGGTATAGCCGAGGGAATGCGTTAGTGAATTTGCAGCAATATAAAGATGCAATTGACTCGTATACCCAAGTTACTAAAATTCAGCCAAATTACTCTAAAGGCTGGTATGGGCTTGGTTGGTCGCTGCATCAATTACAACGATACGAAGAAGCGATCGCTTCCTATAACCAAGCGTTAAAATTTAATCGAGGCGATTACCTCATTTGGTACAATCGAGGCAATTTACTTTATAACTTGAAACAATATCAAGAAGCGATCGCGTCTTATAATCGAGCCGTTGCTATCAAGCCAGATCACTACGAAAGCTGGTTCAGTCGGGGAAATGCATTATTTAACGTGAAGCGGTATGAAGAAGCGATCGCCTCTTATGACAAGGCGATTCGATACAAGCCAGATTACCAGCAAGCCATAGAAGGCAAACAGCGATCGCAGGATCAATTGAAGCAGGAAAAAGAAAAGCTAGCTCAAAAATCAGGTGGTGAGTCCGTTAAACCAGAAAAGCCGAAGCGTGAGAAAAAGAAATAAGCTGCTATGCGTTTAAAATAGATAGCGATCGCGCCGGTTTGGGAATGGATTGGGAATGCTTTTCTGCCTACCCTACCGATTGCGATCGCTGCAATTTTATGTTTCAACTTTATAGCATCCTTAATTCCGGTGATTGTTACTGTACCGGATTCTCGCTCCTGCCCATTGCAACTTTTCGCGGAGTGTCTGGTAATAGGAATAGTTTTCCCGCAAAATAATGAACTTTGCGAGACAATTTGCCATGCGAATATCAACGCGCTGTCCAGGCCAGATGGCAGTTGCCAAGACGCCATCCATCCATAGTTTAGTGTTTAACTCGTAGTCAGCTAAAGGCCAAACGCTGACGACAGAACCAGAAGGGATGACAATTGGGCGACTCGCCAGACTCAGAGGGCAGATGGGCGTAACGGTAATCGCTTCCATGCCAGAGTGGACAATCGGGCCATTGGCAGAGATGGTGTAGCAAGTGGAGCCAGTGGGAGTAGAAACAATCAGTCCATCTCCCTGATATTGATCGACCACCTCGCCATCAATTTCCATTTCTAATATCGAGGTAATCATGCGGTCGGCAGAGGCAGGTTTGATGCACATTTCATTCAGTGCCAGGTAGCGATCGCTCACAGGTTCCAAATTCGTGCGATTTCCCTCAAATAACGCCGCCTGCAACATCATCCGCCGTTCAAGGGCATAGCGATCCTCGCTTAACCTGTCCCAAACCCGCTCAGTATCTTCAAATTCCTCAAATGGCTGGGTTAAAAATCCTAAATGTCCTCCCACATTCACCGCCAAAATCGGAATTTTTTCGGGTGCGAGATGCCGTACTGCTGCCAAAGCCGTGCCATCGCCTCCCAAGACTATCGCCAGGTCGATTGGATGCATCGCAGAAGCCAAAAACACTGGGTAGGGGTTATCCTTTGCCCCACTTGGCCCCATCAGTACGTGGCAATTGCGTTTTTCCAGTTGTTTGGCGCATTTTTCTGCCCAGCTACGGCTGAGGGGATCTCCCGCCTTGTGTGCAATGATGACGTTTTTTAGCTCCAATTTGCCTTTACTCAATCGAAGTTAGCTATTTTTCAAGATACCTATCACTCTGCATTTGGGCTACCTTTCCGTTTTTTAACCCGGTTCCTGCCCTTCCTCGTTCGCAGGGAAGGGTTCCATATACCCCTCTCCGTGAAGGTCGAGGAGTTAGGGGTGAGGTTCCACTGTTTAGGCATCGCTATTCTGGCAAAGATAAGCAAGATGTCTGCGCGGGCATTGAAGGCAGAAAATCGGCTAAACCCAAGTAGCGAATTCCTTCTGGGGTAACTTCAAAGCGGCAAGGTAATACTTCCACCCCTTGGGCAACGGCGTCGCGCAACAACTTACCATACAGGGGATCGGTACTGTCTCCAGGCGCAAAATGAGTACAGTCACCGCGATTCACAAAATAAAGCATCACCGCCCGCATCTGAGGAATTAACGCGGTCAATTCCCGCAGATGCTTTTGTCCTCTTGTCGTGACTGTATCGGGAAACAGCACCAGTTTCCCTTGCGCCCAAGTCGTGCTTTTGACTTCCAAATAAATGGGTAAATCGGAGTCATTACCCGTTAGTAAAAAGTCTACCCGGCTATTTTTTTCTACTCCATAGGGCACCTCAAAGCGAACTTGGCTGTAATTGCCCAATGTTGGGAACAGGAACTTTTCTAGTGCTAACTTAACGACCCGATTAGGCAAAGCTGTATTCACTCCCACCCAAGTCGGTTCGGTATCGTAAACTTGAATCATTTCCCACGTATACGGCAATTTCCGCTTGGGATTGTCGCTATACGACACCTGCACGGGACTACCGGACGTTGAAACCCCAGTCATCGGGCCGGTATTTGGACAATGGGCGGTGATCACCTCTCCAGACGCTAGTTCAATATCGGCAAAGAAACGCTTGTAGCGTTTGAGCAAAATTCCGGATGAGAGAGTCGGGTAGCGGTAGAGCCAATCCATAGTATTTTTAACGCAGAGGTAAGCCAGGGAAATCGTAAAGGAGCGCAAAGGAGATTTTAACTTGGCGTACCTTGGGGTTAACCTTTGCGTTTAAATAAGATGAGCCAATTGAGGGATTGTTAACCGTTCGTGACTGAAAAGCAGAAAACCGCTCGGACACTCGCGAGCATTGCCGGAATTGTGGCAGTTGCTACGCTGATTAGTAAAATTTTTGGGTTAGTACGCCAACAAGCGATCGCTGCCGCTTTTGGTGTGGGTGTCGTTGCCGATGCCTACAATTACGCTTATGTGATTCCTGGCTTTTTGCTGATCTTACTGGGCGGCATCAATGGCCCTTTTCACAGTGCGATTGTCAGCGTTTTAGCCAAGCAGCGCGACAAATCGGAAGCTGCGCCCCTAGTAGAGACGATTACAACGATGGTAGGCGGAATACTCCTACTCGTTACGATCGTCCTAATTGTGTTTGCAGGCGTTTTTATTAACCTGGTGGCACCCGGTTTAAGCGAGACGCCGCAAGGACTGCAAGTGAGAGCGATCGCCATCCAGCAGTTACAGATCATGGCTCCGATGGCGCTGATGGCTGGGCTAATTGGGATTGGTTTTGGCACCTTAAATGCGGCAGATATGTACTGGCTACCCTCGGTTAGCCCCTTATTCTCCAGCATTACCGTAATTGGTGGACTGGCAGTTTTGGCGCTACAAGTCGGCAACCAAATTACCCTACCCCAATACGCTGAAGTAGGAGGACTGGTGTTGGCGGGGGGAACCCTTGCCGGTGCCGTGTTGCAGTGGCTAGTCCAACTTACTGCCCAGTGGCGGGCTGGCTTAGGCAAGTTACGCCTGCGATTTGAATGGAATCAGCCGGGGGTCAAGGAGGTCTTGAAGGTGATGGGACCTGCGACGCTTTCCTCCGGGACGCTGCAAATTAACCTCTACACCGATTTATTTTTCGCCTCGTATATCCCCACAGCAGCGGCTGCCATGACCTATGCGGGGCTTCTCGTTCAAACACCTCTAGGAATTATCTCGAATGTCATTTTAGTCCCCCTGCTGCCGGTTTTTTCGCGACTCGCTGCCCCTGAAGATTGGCCCGAACTCAAGCAACGGATTCGCCAAGGATTACTGCTGACTGCGATTACTATGTTGCCTTTGAGTGCCCTGATGATGACGCTAGCCGTCCCCATCGTCCAAGTAATCTATCAACGCGGAGCCTTTAAGTCTAGAGCATCTGAGTTGGTTGCTTCATTGCTGATGGCTTATGGGATTGGGATGTTTGTCTACTTGGGGCGAGATGTACTGGTGCGGGTATTTTATGCCTTGGGCGATGGAGAGACGCCCTTTCGCATCAGTATCGTGAATATCTTCTTCAATGCTCTGCTAGATTTTATTCTTGTTCAACGTTTTGGGGCACCCGGTTTGATTTTATCCACGGTGATGGTCAATACCATTTCAGTCGTGGCACTCATTTGGATGTTGAATCGCAAGCTTAACGGCTTGCCTTGGCAAGAGTGGAGTTTGCCAATTTTGGGTTTGACAGGTGCTAGCTTTGTAGCTGGTTTAGCGAGTTGGGGTGTCAGTAAAGGTTTTCAAGAAGTCTGGAATGCGAATGGGTTGCTGGTGCAGTTATTGCAGCTAAGTTTAGCCGCTTTTGTTGGCTTGATCGTTTATGCTTTCTTGGCAAAGCAGCTGAATTTGCCGGAAGTTGATATTTTTGTGTCGCGGATTCGCCAACGCTTTGCGAGGTAGCGATCGCACTTGAACTAGCTCAATTAGGTGTATGAAACAATACCAAACTTGAAGAGGAAGGTGTGATATCTAACAGTAAGTCGAGATGAGTATTGAGGCTTGGCTCATCTAGCTTAGCGATCGCAACCCCGCATGAAGACACTTAAAGCATATCTTGTCAGCTTATTTGACAAAGAGTTTATCCCGACTGGATTAAAAACGGCTGTATTTGTCGGAACTCTCTTGTTTTTGATCAATCACGGGTTTGCCTTTTTCCGAGGCGAAATGACGCGCGATCGCTGGATTTCTGGATTGCTGACCTACCTAATGCCTTATCTAGTCAATGTTTACGGTCAACACGCTTATCGTCGCAAGTTAATTAAAACTTCTTCGTATCAAAGTAAACATTTTTAGTCATGAAACTAGCTCTTGCTAATCCCTTTTGGATCGAGCAGTTGTAACCCCCAAACCCCTTCTCTGCCAGAGAAGGGGAAGGGAAAAGTGACAACTTATTTATAGATTGCGCTGGAATTCTTCCAGAAGATCCATCAGGTTTACCTGGCACTGGGTAGGCAACAAATCTACTAGGGGAACTTCCCGCTTCCCGCCGCCTAACTTGACGGGAATCCCTTGCAGGACTTTCAACACCTGATTTTCATCTAGAGAATTATCAGCCAGTAGGGGATACAGTTTTTCTGCCACAAGAGTATGCAGCTTGGCATCCTGCAAATAGAGGTGCCATTTAGCCACATCGATGTAAACGTTTTCGCCAATTTCGGCGGCGAGGGATTCAATTGCTTCAGAAGTGTTGGTTCTAGCCATAGGATTTACTTTGGTTATGTGGATAGGGAATCTAATGCTTTCATTGCAATTGATCCCCGTCCGAGTTTGAATCCACGAAAAGCAAGAAACAGGGATCTATCTTTAGGTAGTTTTTTTGGATTTTTCTTTGGTTTTGGGCTGGAATCCTAAACCAGCACTGGTATTTGCAGATTCTGTTACTGGGTCGGAATAATCTGCGAGTGCAAAGATATACAGAGCGTGGGTAGCTAAGACTAACGCCCATCCGCCTGTCACCCAGGTTGCCCAAGGCCATGTAGCATTCTGCAAGTTGTGGAAAAACCACAAGCCAGAATTACAGGCACCAAAAATCGCCACATGGATGGCAAAATTCATTCTATCGTCGAGGCGACGATAGGCGGGGTCATTACGGTCTGGTTTTCGAGGCCAACGAGGAGGCATGGAAGTGATGAATTATAAGTTATGAGTTATGAGTTGTTAGCGCTAACAACTAAATTCATTCTAAGCCGCTAACTGCCCTGTCCCTGGCGAAGGTAATCTCCCGACTTGCCACCCGTCTTACTCACCAAGCGAATCGATTCAATCACCATCCCTTTTTCCAACGCTTTCGCCATGTCGTAGAGGGTGAGTGCAGCGACAGAAACGGCTGTTAGCGCTTCCATTTCCACGCCAGTTTCCGCCTTGGTGACGACTTCCGCTTGAATCTGATATCCCGGCAACTGGGCGTCAGGCACGATCTGAACTTCTACTTTATGAATTGGCAAGGGATGACACAGGGGAATTAGCTGAGAAGTCTGCTTTGCTGCCATAATCCCAGCCAATCTCGCAGTTCCCAATACATCTCCTTTCGGCGCGTTCCCCGCCTGAATCGCCTCAAATGTCTCTAGCAACATCCGCACTTGTGCCGCAGCAACAGCATGGCGTCGAGTTTGTTCTTTGCCGGAAACATCCACCATCTGAGCCTCACCGTGGGCATCCAAATGAGTGAGCGGTTGATTTTGAGAAAAATTTTGCATCATACGGTTAGGCTATGCTATTATAAATTTCTGGCAAGGGCTTGTAGCTCAGTGGACTAGAGCACGTGGCTACGGACCACGGTGTCGGGGGTTCGAATCCCTCCTAGCCCGTTACTAAGTAAAAAAGAAAAAGGCAAAAGATTCTTTCTTTTGCCTTTTTTCTTTGAATTATGCCTCACTTTGTAGCCCAACCTTATTCAAGGCATAAACATCCTTTTCTCTGCCAAAGGCGAAGCGGAGGGAATGGGATAAATTTTTGCTCGATAGGGTAGCGAAGATAATCAGCGCCAGGAATGAAATAACTGTTGTAATAGTAAACATTGCTCGGTAGCCAATGGGTTCGGCAATGGAACCCAAAACAGGACCCGCGATCGCTATCCCGACATCAAACCCTGTGATGCACAAAGCAAAGACTCTGCCTCGTTCTTGGGGAGAGGAACGGTCGGAAATCAAGGCAATCATCATCGGCAGTAACGTTCCCGCTCCTGCGCCTTCCAAAAAACCGCCCACTAAAAAGGTACGGGCAGTGTAAGCATGAGACAGCATCAGCATTGCCAATGCATAGCTGAATATACTGCCAGTGATAAAAATTCCGCGTCCGTAACGGTCAGAAGCGCGACCAATGATGATGCGGGAAATAAAAGACGCGATCGCTGCTGCTGTATAAAATAACCCCGGATTTAAGTCAACTTCGGCATCTTTAATAAATAAAGGGACGAAGGTACTTAACGCTCCAAACGCTACACCAACCAGCAACAACACTAAAGCTGGAATCCTTAGACGAGGACTTGCCAGAAGTCGCCAAAATTGTTGAGTTTCGGATGAACCGGCAGAGGAATCGTTTGTCTCGTGGACGATTCGGGGTTCTTTGACTTGATTGGCACAAACTAAACCGATCGCTCCTAGCCCGCAAGAGAGCAGAAACAACGGCGTGTAACCAACCCCAGCTTGGATATAACCCCCAACTGCTGGCCCTATCGCCATCCCAACTGGCGTTACCAAGCTCATGTAGCCAATTAACTCACCCCGCTTGGAAAATGGGGACAAATCAACCACCAAGGCGCTGTAACCCGTCGTGAAAGCCGCAATGCTAATCCCGTGGAACGCTCGCAGCAGCATTAATAGGGGAATTGATTTAACAACTAGATAGCCCAAAGGCGCGATCGCTGCCACGGTCATGCCAATCAGCAAGACCACCTTGCGACCGCGTCGATCTGCCAAACGCCCCAGCCACGAACGACACAGAACCAATCCGAGGGCAAATGACCCCATGACAATCCCAATCTGCTGCGTCGTTCCGCCCACATCCTCGATATAGAGCGGCAGCGTTGGGAGCAAAGAAGCCATACTAGACCAAAATAATAGCCCAGCCGTAAATAAAACCAACAGATTGCGGCGACTGGGCGGCTCTAGCGTCCAAAAAACTTTCAAAGCTTAATTCCTTCTTACACGTTTAGCCTTCCCTTTGTTTACTATTGTTAACATTCCCCCCAACAACTTCCCTCACCCGATAGATTGGTCTGCCCTGAGACTCGTGATAAGTTCTCATTAACAATTCTGCAAGCAGTCCAAAAGAAAATAATTGCACACCCGTCACTAGCAGTACGACCGCCAGAATCAATAACGGGCGATCGCCAATGCTCTGACCGAAACCCACTTTTAAAATCGTTAAATACAGACCAAGCAGCGTCCCTAATGCCATTGCAATAATGCCAAACAGCCCAAAGACGTGCATGGGGCGGGTGAGGAACTTTTTCATAAAGTAGACGGTTAACAAGTCCATCACGACTCGGAATGTCCGCCCCAACCCATACTTACTGCTTCCATAGCGGCGGGCATGGTGCCCCACTGGCAGCTCAGTAATTCTTGCCCCCTCAATGAACGCCAAAGCTGGCAAAAATCGGTGCAATTCCCCATAAAGATTCATATCCGCCACCAATTCTGAGCGGTAGGCTTTTAGGGAACAACCGTAGTCATGCAACTCTACACCCGTGACTCGCCCAATTAACCAGTTAGCGATTTTAGACGGAAGCAGACGAGTCAGGGCGGCGTCCTGTCGTTTCTCACGCCAGCCACTGACCAAGTCATAGCCTTCTTCTAACTTTGCCAAGAGCCGGGGAATATCCGCCGGGTCATTCTGCAAATCGCCATCCATTGTGATAATCACCTTGCCTCGCGCATAGTTAAACCCCGCAGACATTGCCGGAGTTTGACCGTAGTTTCGACGCAGAAGCACTGCTTTTAAGTTTTTGTGGGTTTGCACTAGAGATTTCAGAAATTCCGCTGAACCATCCTTAGAACCATCATCCACGCAAATAATTTCGTAGTTCAGATTCGTCTCAATTAAAGTGGTTGCGATCGCTTCAATTAGGTGGGGTAAACTTTCCACCTCGTTATAAACCGGCACTACTACAGAAATATCGGGGATATCGTCAGCAGACATTTCGCTTTGCGTTACCAGTCTTTCAGGAATTAACACGATTGCCTCCCACCTTTTGGTGTCTTATTGTCGTTGTGGTTGATAACTGGCAACCACTCGCCCGCAAGAGCGCAGTTGCCGAAAATACGACTGACTAATCGAATCTCCCTGTTCCGAAAGGACATCAATTCCAATTCCGTTGCGACCCTGTTCTTGACCGGAACTATGGATATAACGTCCTTCTCCCAGGTATAAACCCACATGGGTTGTTCTATCTCCGATGCCAAAAAAGATTAAATCACCTGATTGTAGCTCTTGAATCGCAATTGATTGTGTAAATGCTTCCTGCTGATAGGAATCTCTCGGCAACCAAATCCCAGAGGCAGCAAAAGCGGCTTGCATCAGCCCGGAACAGTCATAATTTGGCTCTAATGTTCCGCCCCAGAGATAATAATTCGGCTGTTGCATCGCCGCTTGCATAAAGGCAATGACTTGGGGTATGCGATTTTGAATTTCTGTCGGGGAGATAGTATGGGCTTCGTAGGGCGTTTGTGCCTCCTCAATCTCTTTGAGGTCTTGAATTGCCACCCAGCCGGAATAGTCATCTTCACGCAGACAAACTTGGATAGACGATACATCTGTATTTGGCGACAAAATCCGCAAGTGACGCCCGATTGCTGCCTGAGTTGCCAAACGAGTACAACTGGGGGAATCATAGAGGTTTAGATTGACTCGACATTGGTACTCGCGGAATGAGTCATGGGTCATGGGTCAGTGGTTGTTGGTCAGTGGTACAAACTATTGAACAATTGACAACTGATAACTGACAACTGATAACAACTGATAAAAATGACATTTTTTCACAAAGACGCACAACTAGAAAAATTAGGCGATCGCATTTTAGAAGCAACTTGGGCAGAATTTCCGGGATTAGCCCGCAACCAAATTGCCTTAACCTGGGTAGTCTACGATCCCCCAGTGCCCGTCAATACTGGCGGTGCCCTTAGTTCAGAGGAATTCTGGAAATATCCAGTCCGGGGCTTTAGCTATCGCGGCGTCGAGCGAATCTTTCCTGCCAGCATCGTTAAACTGTTTTATCTGGTTGCTGTACAAGAGTGGCTGGAACAAGGAATGATCCAAACTTCCTCGGAGTTAGAGCGAGCCATCCGCGACATGATTATTGATTCCAGCAACGACGCCACCAGCTTAGTGCTGGATGTATTGACTGGCACTACTAGCGGTCCAGAGTTGCCGCCAGGGCCGTTTGAAACCTGGCAGTTGCAGCGCAATATCGTGAATCGCTACTTTCAATCCCTCGGTTGGACAGAGATGGAAACCATCAATGTCAATCAAAAACCTTGGGGTGACGGTCCCTATGGGCGAGAGCGGGCATTCTTAGGGGAGATGCGGGAAAACCGCAATATGGTGACGACCAATGCCACGGCGAGGCTCATACATAGCATTGTCGGAGGCGTTGCAGTTTCCTCCGGGCGATCGCAAGCAATGATGGGACTGATGAAACGCAGCCTCCATGCAGAAGACGATGAAGCCCCCGATGAGGAAAATCAGGTGCGGGGTTTCTTAGGTGGCGGACTGCCTCCAAATGCCCAATTGTGGTCTAAAGCCGGTTGGACAAGCCAAGTTCGCCACGACGCCGCTTATATCGAGCTACCATCACGGCACCCTTATTTGTTGATTGTGTTCACTGAAGGCAAAGCAAATAGTAAAAACAAAGCGATTCTCCCCTTTGTTTCCCAGCAAGTTGTCGCGGCAATGGACAGCCTTACCTAGTACAATCTGCGGTTACAGAGGCGAGCTTCATCAATCACGAAGAAACCCTTTTTATTGTAAAAAAGGGTTTCTTCGTCATCAAAATCAAAATAAGCGATTGGTCGCATCCCAAGCCTTTATCAGAGAAATTGCGATCGCTGCTTTGGAGATAAAGCCTAGGAATCGGGAAGAAAAATCTCTCTTATCACCCTCTGACCCTCTTTATTCCATTTCACCTGTCAACATCAATTATCGTCGGATATTAGCCACTTTCAGCGCATAATCCTTCCTTGGTGGGTAGCAAAATCTTTTAAAATTTCCTAAATTGACGACAGGGAAATATAATTTCCGAGAGAATAGGCAATTAAGGTTGGCTTTCGTAGATTTTTGAGGAATTTTTTGAGGAGTGACCGTGAATACAATCTTTTCTAAGCGTGTTTCTTTCTTGCTAGGTCTGACCGCACTGACAGTTTTCAGCGGTGGCTTGTCAGCTACAGCCCAGCCCACTGCCACAGTCATTGACCAAAAGACTCCTGCGGTCGTTGAGACTTCAGAACCTGCCGCATCTGAAGCGATCGCTGAGCCAACAGTAATGGGTATGCCAGTTGTCAAGCCAGTTGTCAAGTCGGCAGATGTCACACCGATTACCCAATCAACTGTTCCGGCTGCACCACAAGTCCCGGCTGCACCGCAAGCCCCGGTCTCAACACAATATAATCTGAGCCAACAGCCGGTCATTCTCTCTGAGTACCAAGATGCAACGCTGGTTGAAGAAAGCGCAAAGCCTGTGGCTTCAGAACCTTCCTCCTTGGCAGCGGCTGATGATACTGCTACTACGCAACCATTTCCCGGCGTAACCACTTCTGCTGCCGCTCTCGCCGCACCACAGCAACCAACTGCTGAAACTCCAAACTTACCCAATGACTCTGAGATTGCTCAAACCGACATCGAACTCGGTCGAACCACTCGTGCCGGTCGAAGCTACGTCGGGGTTGGCTTCAATATTGGTTTCGGGGGTGATAGTGCTTTGGGCGATGGTAGTTTCGCCGTGATCAGCAAAATTGGTCTAACCAATACGTTGTCTGTACGCCCTTCCGTGCTACTCGGTGACGATACGACCTTTCTGCTTCCAGTGACTTACGACTTTAACATCCGACAGTCAGATCCGTTTGAACCCGTCAGATTCGCCCCTTACGTGGGTGGCGGTGTCACGATTTCCACGGGTGATGACAGCGACATTGGTTTCCTGGTTACGGGTGGCGTCGATGTACCTTTGACACGGCAATTTACAGCAAATGCAGCTCTAAATATCGGATTTCAAAGCGATGAAGTGCCAGTGGGACTAATTCTGGGCGTGGGTTACACCTTCCCTGGTTTCTAGAGAAGGTAAAAATCAAAGGCAAAAGACAGCAGAAAAATTTGGTTTCTCCTGTTTCTTTTGCCTTTGTACTTTCTTACTTTTTCTCGGTTACGGCTACTTGAGGGCTGACTTTGCCGGTCACGGCTAGGGAACCTGTAGGTTCCACCGCCCAGACATCGTAGCTACCCACCACATCGCCGTTTGCATCAATATCGACGTTACCGCTAGCTCCCTGGTAGTTAATCTCCTCACCCTTACGCACCAGTTCTAGTGCCTGACAAACATCGCTGACTTCCGTTCCTGGGGCATTGGCGACATCACGAATCTTACTTTTAATGCCTTCGCCGGTATTTAATTTAGCGTCTTCGGCTGCTAGTACCATCAAAGCGGCAGCATCCCAAGCGTGAGGGACATAGGCGCTCAATCCCCTTCCAGTTTTCTCTTTCCAAATCTTGGTGAACTCAGCCAGTGCTGGGCCATTAGCACCGGGAACCGTACCGATTGCCCCAGTTAATATAAATTGATCATCGCTGGTTTTGCCGACCTGTTCGGGAAAGTCTTCCGAATAAGCACCATCTGTCAGCATCACCTGGACGCCTTTACTTAGACCTTGTTCGTAGGCAGATTTTAAGAGCAAGCTGCCGGTTTCAGCATAAACAACTGCTGCCACCGCATCAGGCTTGTCCTTGAACGCTTCTAGTATGTCGCTTTCAAAAGTAGCGGCTTTGGGGTCGTAGCGAGTTGGTTTGTTGACAATAGTGCCTCCTAATTTTTTAAAGGCTTGTACAAATTCTTGTTCAAAACCAACTCCATAGTCGTTGTTGATGACGATGGTGGAAACGCGCTTAAATCCTCTGTCACTGGCTAGTTTTGCTAAAGCCTGAGCTTGATAGGTATCGGGGGGAGCCGTCCGCGCCCAATAACCTTGAAATTCTCCTTTTTTGGCTCGTTCTGTAAAGACGGGGCTGGTGCTACCTGGTGAGATAAACATCACCTTGTTGCGGACAGCGACAGGCACGGCGGCACTAGAAACGCTGCTGGCAAAGGAACCGACGACGCCAGCAACTCTATCTACTTCCGTTAATTTGGTCATTCCTGCGGTGCCAGCGTTGGGATCGGTTTGGTCATCTTCAGGAATAAATGTGACTGGCTGACTATTGACGCCGCCACACTTGTTGACGGTGTCTATTAACAGGCGGATAGCATCTGGCAGGGGTTGCCCTACGGAAGATAGGTCGCCAGTGGTCGGCAGCAGTGAGCCAATCTTGAGTCCGGAACCGCTGGTGGCTGGGGTAGAACCTGTAGTCTGGGCGGGGCTACTGGTTGTACTGGTTGGCGTGTTATTACCTGGCGTTGTTTGAGAGGGGTTTTCGCAAGCAGCGGTTAGAAAACTTGTCGTAATAGTGGTAATTGCTAGGGCGATCGCCCAACTCGGTTTGATATTTTTGGCTGAAGCGGGTCTGCTCATTTGGGTGTTTAACTCTTCAACAGTCCACGATTGAAATCAAATATTTTAATTGATCTCAGTTGTTTAAGAATACAGCCATAACTTCTGCCAACATTTTAGCTAGCAGAAGCGATCGCTGTGAGACGTCAAGAGTGAGGCGTTTGCTTTTCCCTATTGGGCTTCGCTACTTGTCTGTTTTCGCTTTTAAAACGGAGAGGGAGGGATTCGAACCCTCGGTACGGAGTTACCAACCGTACAACAGATTAGCAATCTGTCGCTTTCGACCACTCAGCCACCTCTCCTAGGTGACAAATATAGATAATAGCAGATATTAATCAATTGGTGCTGCTGTCAAAAAAATTTTCTTTTTTTTGATGTCCGATCGTTCCGAGTAAGTCTTCACAGTTGCAGGGAAAGCCATGATTCATCCTCGTCGTTGCGGCTGTTTGCTTCTTTCCCGCTCCCTTAGTATAATTACCTATTGTTAAATTTTTCATGGCTGACAAAGAAATCTAATAAACGCTTACAACCCGCTTTCCTTAAGGCTTGGGCGATTTATAGCAACCGCCAAGATAGTTAGGACGTAGAGTAGAGATCACCTGTTGTCCTGAAGTTATTCAAGCTGCTCATGGCAAACCCCTATAGTTATGACCTGCGTCAGAAGGTGAT